>DAOWLE010000009.1 GCA_030643545.1 bacterium
AAAAATAAGAGGACTACTCTCCGCTGACTTCGCGATAAATCGCCCCCAGAACTCCATTGACAAATTTTCCGCTGGATTCTCCGCCAAATGTTTTTGCCAATTCAATCGCTTCATTGATCGCTACCTTTGGCGGAACTTCGTTTTTGTCGCCGTATTTTAATTCATAAACGCCAATTCGCAGAACATTTCTGTCAATAACGGTAATTTGTTCCAACGGCCATTCCGGAGTCGCTCTTTTAATAATTTTATCAATTTCATCAAGATGCCTTGCCACGCCGACAACTAATTTCCGAATAAAACTTATCTCATCCATTCCCGGAGTAAATTCTTTGATATTGTGTTCAAAAATTTTCTTCAACTTGCTTTTATCGCAACCGTTAAAATCCCACTCATAAAGAGTTTGCATAGCTACTGATCTTGATAAATGCCGATTGGACATAATTTTAAAAGATTTAAGATTCAAGATTTAAGATTCAAGAAGATTTTTAAAAATATTTTTTCAAAAAAATAATTCATTCGTAAATCGTAAATCGTAAATCAATTGAAAATTTATTTTTTAGACATCTCCCCCATATCTAAACCTTTCGCTTTTTTCTGTTTGATTTTTTCTTTTTCCTGCTGTTCTTTCTGAACTCTTTTTTTCTCTCTTTTGGTAAGCTTGGCCAAAACATCAATCGCTTCTTTGCCATTATAAAAACCGCATTCAGAACAATAATGATGCGCCAAAATCGGCTCGCCGCACTTAGGACATTTTGACAATTTAACCGGTTTCATTTTCAAATGAGCCCGGCGTTTGTCTCTTCTTGATTTTGTTTGCCGTTGTTTAGGAACTGCCATAATAATAAATGTAAAAATTAAATATCAAAAATTAAAATGAAAATGAAAAATGAAAAATAATTTAATACTCCAAAGAATTCTTTTTAAATTTTGCCAATTTTGAATTTTGATTTGTCATTTTGATATTTGATTTTTGCACTTTGAATTTTTATGGTAGCAATGATTTCCCAAATTTTTTGATTTTATGCAGAATTTCTTTTGAAGGAATAGAAGGCAGAAAATTCGGCAAAGAATTTGGCAAAAATCCGCCAAGCCACCCGCCGCCTCCTTCAGAATTATTTTCTCCCCACATAACAAGCCCGACTGCCGTAGCAAAAGACGGATCATTTATTTTATCAACAATTCCTTCTAAATCTTTTGGAAATCCAATTTCGCAGGGAAGCCCTAATTCTTCTTTTGCCAAATCAATAATGTTGGACATTTTTGCTCCGCCTCCGGTTAAAACAGCTCCGGCTGGCAAAAGCCGTGAACGGTTAATTTTTTTTAATTCGTCGTCAACCAAAGAAAAAATTTCCGAAAGCCGCGCTTCAATAATTTCCGCCAAATAATGGCGCGAAACAACTCCTTCTTCCGTATCATCTATTTGAGAAAGATCAATCTTGTCTTTTTTATTAACTTCGTTAGCGACAGCCGAACCAAAATCTTTTTTTACCTGTTCGGCAACATTAATTGAAGTTCTTAAGCCGATGGCAACATCATTGGTAATATGATTGGCTCCCATTGGAATCACCGCGCAATGAATAATATTTCTCTCTTCAAAAACAGAAATTCCGGTTGTGCCGGCGCCGATATCAATAACGACAACTCCCAATTCTTTCTGCCGGGAAGATAAAACCGCTTCTGAAGCGGAAAGCGAAGAAATAACCAAGTCATTAATATCCAAACCTGTTTCAGTAACGCATTTAGAAAGATTTTTTATAAAAGGCGTTAAGCCATGAATAAGCAAAGCGTTCACTTCCAATCGCACTCCGGTCATTCCAATTGGATCTTTGATTTGATCCTGATTATCAACAGTAAAATTAGTCGGAATGATATGAATGATTTCCCGATTAGCCGGCAAAGATAAAGCTTGCGCCGCTCCGACCGCGCGGGAAACATCTTCTTGGCTTATTTCCTCGTCGGCTCGCGAAACAGCAACTACTCCACTATTGGATTGCGACAAAATATGATCTCCGCCAATACTCACATAAGCGTTTTCAATCGGAATGCCGGCGCTTTGCTCGGCTTTTTCTATTGAAGAATTTATCGCTTTAATTGTTTCTTCGATATTAACAACCGCTCCTTTTCTTAATCCCGCTGAATCTGTTATTCCCAAACCAATAATAAGAGGCCTTTCCTCCTCTTTTCTTTTTTGTCCAACGATAGTTTTAATCGAACTTGTGCCGATGTCAAGCCCAACGATTATGTGTTCGTGGCGCATAATAAAATAATAATAAATTTTTCATTTATAAAAATTCTGAAAGTAGATTGAAAGTAAATGTAAAATAAAAGTTAGCAATAAATCCAAATGTCAAAGCTCAAATTATTCCAAATCAAATCCTAATGCCAAAATCCAAAACAGATTTAATTTTTTTGTCATTTGAATTTTGACATTGGTTTGGCATTTGAAATTTGGATTTTGAAATTCACAATTTATTTAATTAATAAAGAATATAAAATTTTATCTTCTAACTTCTGCATTATTTCCGCATCTTTTTTTCTTCTATGCTCGTATCCCAATAAATGCAAAATTCCGTGAATAAATAAAAAAGCAATTTCTTTTTTAATTATCTGCTGATGTTGAATGGCTTGAGTTTTTGCTTTTTGATAAGAAATAAATATTTCGCCTAAACGCAAAATATTGTCCGGCGGTTCAATAAATTTTTTTGTTTGGCCAAAAGAAAGCACATCAGTTATTTTATCAATTCCGCGATATTTTTTATTTAGTTCTTTAATTTTTTTATTTGAAACAATTACCAAGCTAATTTCCGCTTTTTTTTTCACTCCGGCAATCTTTAAAGTTTTTTCAGCAACTTTTTCTAAAAACTTTTTATCAATTCTCGCTTTTGTTAAATTTTGAATATAGAGCATTTTTAAAATTTTACTTTTCCAATTCTTCTTTAACAATTTTAGCGATTATTGCGCCGTCGGCTTTGCCTTTTAATTGAGGAGCTATTTTTCCCATTGCCTTTCCAAAATCAGCTGATGAATCCGCTCCGATTTTTTTAATTGTTTTTTGGACAAATTCTCTTATTTTTTCTTCAGATAATTGCTCCGGCAGATAATTTTTAAGAATTTCCAGTTCTTCTTTTTCTTTGCCGGCTAAATTTTCCCTGCCTGCTTTTTCGTACTGCTCAATAGCGTCTTTTCTTTTTTTCGCTTCTGACGAAATAACTCCGATTAATTCTTCTTCAGAAAGCTCTTCGCGATTTTTAGCAATTTCAGCGTTAGCAATAGCCGCATTAAGCATTTTCAAAACAGACAAGCGGGAAATTTCTTTTGCCTTAAAAGCTTCTTTAAAATCATTTTTAATTTTTTCTCTTAAATCGCTCATTTTAATTATTCTAACATTTAAAATTTTGATTGTCAAAAAAAGTGGGTGGGTCCAGCCCTAAATTTTAAAAAAATGTTTATAAATTGGGTGCGCCCCGTTCCAAAATTCATAACACTATCTATCATAACTCAAATACTTTAAAGTACTTTGAGATTTTTCTTTTATATCATACTGTTTTGTGAATTTTGGAACGGGGTGGGCGCAGAGGGATTCGAACCCCCGACCATCAGCTTAAAAGGCTGTTGCTCTACCAGCTGAGCTATGCGCCCAAAAAAGTCAAAAGTAATAAAGTCGTAAAGTCCTTAAAGTCAAACTTTCAACTTTATGGACTTTATGGACTTTCGACTCACTATACTTTTATTATAATCATAAATAAAAAAAAATCAAGAGACCTCCCCTTTTAAGCCCCATAAGTCCGCTTCTGTAATTTTAATTTTTACAAATTTCCCGATAAAATCTTGTAACTTACAACTTTTAACTTTTAACTTAATCGTCTTATATTCTTTTGTCTTCCCAATCAACCATCCGCTTTTTTCAAATTCAAATAATACTTTTACTTCGCGCCCAATATATTTTTTATTATTTTCCAAAGCTGTCTTTTTTAAAATTTCAGTTAAAATTTTATCTCTTTCTTTCTTTTCTTTTTGCGCTACATCATCCTCAAGATTAAAAGCGGCCGTGCCAAATCTTGAGGAATATTGAGAAATATAAGCCATATCAAATTTTATTTCTTTAAAAAGTTCGACAGTATTTTCAAATTGTTTTTTTGTTTCTCCCGGAAATCCGACAATAATATCAGTAGTAAGGCAAAAAAGAATATCTTTGCCGCGGACTTTTATAAACTCTTTTCTGATTTTTTTAACTAATTTTTTATACTGTTCAACCGTATAAGACCGATTCATTTTTTTTAAAATTTTATTATCACCCGACTGAACCGGCAGATTTAAATAAGAAGTAATTTTTTCGCATTTCGCCATTGTTTTAATCAGTTCATCGGAAAAATCCTTTGGATGCGGCGAAATAAACCGAATCCAAAAATCCCCGGGAATATTATTAACTAATTTCAATAATCCAGAAAAATTTAACAGTTTTGAGTTTTGCCCGCCCGCATCGCTACGCGAACGTAGTGAAGCGTTGCGGGCGGGGATTTGGGATTTGTAACTATTCACATTTTGCCCCAACAGCCAAATTTCTTTATATCCTTTTTGAACTAAATTTTTTACTTCTGAAATTATATCTTCTACTGGCCGCGAAATTTCCGGTCCTCTTAAATAAGGAACAACGCAATAAGAACAAAAATTATCACAGCCGGTTGAAATCGGAACAAAAGCGGAAAATTTATTTTTATACCATGGATAAGTTTTAAAATATTTTAAATTAAACTTTTTATTAAATTCCAAATCCCTCTGATTTGGATAATAAAAATATTCTTCTTTTTTCAGAAATTTCGACCAATGTTTCAAAGCTTTAATGGATAAAATATAATCAACTTTATCTTTAAAATTTCTAATATCTTTTTCTAAAATACAGCCGGTTAATAAAATTTTTGAGTTTTTTTGCCGCAAAATATTTTTTGATTTGGCAAAATTTTCAATTTTACCATAGACCCTATTTACCGCTGATTGCCGCACTGAACACATATTAATCACCATCAAATCCGCCTCGTTTTCATTTGAAGTTTGCTTGTATCCGATTTTTTTCAAAACCATCGCAATTCGCTCAGAATCGCTCCAATTCATCTGGCAGCCGTAGGTGATAATAAAATAATTCATAAATAAATTTTTAAAAACGAAGTAAAGAAAGTAATTTTTAAGAGCATCCTGAGGCAAAATTGCTTGGTTTTTCTGAAAGAAAAAATTTTGCCGAGGGTTGACCCCGCCCTAATCCTATCGCAAGATTTATTATAATAAAAACATAGAGCCGTAAGGCGGCTTCGCCTTTGGTTTATTGATAATTGAAAATTATGCTTTGGGATTAGGGCGGGGCGAACTGGAAGCAAACTTACGTCTCTTAAAAATTATTTTTCTTACGACTAAAAAGAATTACAAAATATACCATTATCTTTATTTTACGCAATTTTTAATAATTTTTCAAGAATAAAAAAAACAGTTCCACGTATTAATCCGTGGAACTGAAAAAATATTTTTATAATTTTTAAGTTTATCTTTTATTAATTCTTAATTCCGCTTCTTAATTTTCTTTTTGGCAGCAGCAAGTAATTCCTATTCCGACAACTGTTTCAACTATTTGTCCGTTTATGCTTGTAAGCGTACAATCTGATGTGTTACCAATATTTATTTCATTGTCTTGGCATTTATTTTTCATTCCTTCTGGAGAAATGGCAAATTTTCTGCACATTCCAAATTCATAACCAAGAGATTTGCATTTTTTATTGCAGGTTTGTTCTATTGTTTTTTCACAAATGCTATAAGATTTACTTACTCTATTTTCAACTAATCCAGGACAGCATTCTTTGTCAGTTGAACCCATAAGAGGATTGCGGTTTACTCTTTCTCCTTCTTTAGCGCATTTTGAATTTTCTTTACAATCTTCTGGACAATTTTCTGCCGTTTCAGCGCAAGGACAGCCAATCGCCATACAAACTATTTTTTGGCAAATTCCATCTCCGCATAAATTTTTGCAACTTGTTTTGCATCTTCCTTTGTAAGCCACTTGTGCTCCAGCAACTTTAGCAAAACATTCATTAGAATAAGTTCTGCCATTGTTGCCGCAAACTGGTTCATAAACCATTGCGCAGGTAACTTTTTCTTTTGTTTGCTCTTTCAATATAGAACGATATTCTTCAATTAAATTTTTTCTTTCTTCAATTCTTTTTTTGAAATCTGGAATTCTTGATTCAATTTCTTTTTTAATTTCTTCATTATTTTGAATTTGTTCTTTAAACTTTTCAATTTCTACTTGATCATCCATATTCTCAATACGACTATTAATTTTTTCCACCTGCATTTTTATCACTCTACTTAAAACCTCGGGAGCCGCTGACTGAGAAGGTAATTTTTCTTCTAACTTTACCTGTACTCTATTTAAAACTTCAATATGATTTGGCTGATCAGTGGTTAATTTTTCTAATATCATTCTTTTATTTTCTACGCTTTCAACTCTTTTAATATCATTTTCAAACTCCTCATAAGTTCTATCCACTGCTTCGTTAATTACTTGTTTGATTTTTCCATTAACATTCATTCCAATTTCTTCTAAAATTTCGAATTGAGAAACATCATGGAACTGTTTTGCTTTTTCAATAAATTCTTTTTGCTCTACAGAATTATTTTTAATTTTTTTCTGAATTAAGCTAATATTTTCTTCCTTAATTTTTTTCATTTCAGTTAAAAACTCCGAAGAAAGATTATTTTCTAATTCATTAATCACTCTTAATTTTTCAATTTCCGGATTTTTGAGAACTTTAAGAAAATTTTCTCTTTGCTGTTTAGATTTCATTTTTTTCATTTCTTTTTCTATTTTTTCAACGGCTTTTTCTTTTGCTTTCTCAATTTCCACTCTCACTTCTGGAGAAATTTCTTCTAATTCTATTTCTTTGACAATTTCTAAATGGCGAATTGAATTACCTTCAATTTTATCAAGATAATTCTGAAAATTCATTCTGGTTTCTGTATTCGCTTTACTCATATCCTGAATAAATTTTTCTTTGATTGTTTTTCTCGCTTCTTTAATCGCTTCGCTTGTTTCAGAAGACATTTTTTCTTCAATTTCTTTTAGAATTTCTAAATTTTTAAAATTTTTAAATTCGCTTCCTTCTTGCCTCTCGGCAATTTTAACAAATCTTTCTTTTAATAATTCTCTATTTCCTTCTAATCTTTCGATTGATCTTCCTAAATTTTCAATTGTTCTATTAAGATTTGCTTCAACTTTTTCATAAGCTTGAGAAGGAAGTTGTTTTTCTAATTTTTCTTTTAATTCTTGGATAACTTTTTGCCGTTTGATTAAATGATTAGCAAGATTATCTAAAAGATTATCAACGCCGATTTGATTTTTTGAATTTTTTTCAATTCTTTCTATTCTTTTTGAAATTAGTTCGGCTTCTTCGCTATATTTTTCTAATAATTTCTTTGCTTGCTCGGGATCTTTATTTTTTTCATAAACCTTTTTTGCTTCCATAAGTTTTTCATTGGCAAATCTTTGCTGAAGTTCCACTTTTTTAATTGAATTAAAAGTAAAAGCCATTTTTGCTTTGCGGGATATTTCTTTTAAAAGATAAAGTTTGCTGTCTGGCAAAGTTCCAATTTGTTCTGTTTCTGATTCCTTTTTTGAAAGAATAAAAGTTGATATTTGACTTAACAAATTTCCTGATTTTTTAACGCCGAGATCATTCATGCTAACTCCTTGATCAAATTCAGCCATTCTTTTTGCCTTGTCAATATTTTCATTTAATCCCTGATCGGATAATTTATTCAGTTTATTATAAATTTTCTGAATTTTTTCAATATTAACTATTTGTTTTTTTACATTCTCATTTTTTATTTCGTCGTTAATTAATCCTTTCTGGCAATCTCCATTATAAAATGCCCACTCCTCGCATTCTAATCCATCGTTAAAAATACAAACGCCGTATTGTCCGCCGTCTTCTTGGGCGCGAATTTCTAAAGTTCCGCCGACACCGACGCAATATTCTGAAGCTGGATTAACCATTGCTTTGACTGGCAAAGCAGAAATAATCAGCATAAGAAAACTTAAGCCGATTAAAGATACAACTGTTTTTGTTTTGATTTTTGTTTTCATAATTTTCTCCTTTTTATCCGTTTGATCTTATTCTTTAAAAAAATAAGAAAAGCCGAATTTGTTTTATTTCTAATAAAAATTTAACCATTAAAAAATTTGCCACCCGAATTTAAATGACAAATCTTTTCATTCCGTTGTAAGTATAGCATATTTTTTTGGTTTTGTCAAGCTTGGTCTTTCATTAATATTTTCCCGTCGCAGATAACATCAGAAACACAATTACCCGAACAGGAATAAACCATCTTGGAAATTAAATTATTTTTTGGCGTTAAGCAAATTTCATTCAAATCAATTAGAATCAAATCAGCTAATTTCCCTTTTTTAATTTCGCCGGAATTTATTTTTAACGCTTTTGCGCCGTTTCTTGTTGCTGTGTTGAAAATTTCCAAAGCCGGAACAATCGTTGGATTCATTTCGCTGATTTTTTGAAGAAGCGCGCCGAATTTCATTTCTTCAAACAAATCCAAATTATTATTTGAAGCTGATCCGTCTGTTCCAAGGCAAATATTTACATTTGCTTTTTGAAATTTTTGATAAGGAAAAATTCCAGAAGCCAATTTCATATTTGAACAGGGATTATAAACAACGCTGCAACTGCCTGTGCCCCGTAGCGAACTTGTTCTGCTATGAGGTGTTTTTAAAATTTTAATTTCCTTTTCTGAAAGCCAGATTGAATGAGCTAAAACAACATTGCTGTTTAAAAATCCAATCTTGTTTAAATATTCAACCGGCCTCATTTTATATTTTTTTAAACAATCATCAACTTCTTTTTTTGTTTCTGATAAATGAATATGCAGAATTAAATTATTTTTCTTGGCAAAATTTTTCGCCCAGATTAAATTTTCTTTTGAAACTGTGTAAATTGAATGCGGCGCGATTGAAAAAGTGATTGTTTCAAATTTTTTCTTTTTGAAATTTCTCCAATATTTTTCAATATTTTCTTTTTGCCCCATCGGCAAAGAATCCAAAAGAGTCAGTCCGACAACCGCCCGGATTCCGGTTTCTTCAATCGCCTGAACCGCCGCCTCCGGATGCCAGTACATATCATTAAAACAAGTTGTTCCGGTTTTTATCATTTCAAGACAAGCTAATTTTGTCCCTTGATAAATATCTTCCTCAGTTAATTTTTTTTCCAAAGCCCAAATTTTTTTCAGCCAATCATTCAGCGGCAAGTCATCGGCTTGTCCGCGAAATAAAGTCATCGCCGCGTGAGTATGGCAATTTATTAA
>DAOWLE010000010.1 GCA_030643545.1 bacterium
CACCACTCCTTTTCTGGGAATAAAAACTAAAGTATTTGATGTCCCCAAATCAATGCCGATTTTTTTAATAGCCATAATAATTATTCTTAATTTTCTTTTGTATTATCATCTTATCTCAAAAATCATTTTTTGGCAAGTTTTGGATATAAAGTTGACAATTTTTTAAAAATTTTGTAATCTATAATTGGAGGCAGAAAAAAAATTAGGAGATGAAAAAAAGAAGAATGAAAAAAGCAAAGATATTAGTTATAGGAGGTAATGCGATTATAACATGGGACATAGCAACAGCATTGAAAAATTTTGGCTATAATACAACGGTTGCACATTCAGGGGAAGAGGCAATTGAAAAAGCAAAAGAAATTAACTTAGTATTGATGGATATTACATTAATAGAAAGCATCAATGTTAAAAATATCAAAAAAGCAATAAAACCAGCGGAAGAAATTCACAAGCGGTTTAATATTCCGGTTATCTATATCAGTACTGATCCAAAACCTTTACGAGAAATAAAACCGGAGAGCCATATATTAGAAAAACCCTTTGAAGAAAAAGATCTGCTTGATATCGTTGGAAAAGCTCTGCAAAAATAATAAAAACATTAAGAGGATTAAATTTTTTCCTCTTTTTTTATTCCAAATGATTTAAAAATTTTTAAATCAAAAAAAATAGGAGACAGTAATTTTTTTTATTACTGCTCCTGATTTAATGGTTTTGTCTTTTCGTTCACTACTCACTGCTTACTGAGAAGCCAGAGGTTTTTGATACTGCTTTGTCTTCCCACCACACAATAGATTCCATCGTATAGTTTCCCGATTCACCATTCATCGGAATGTTCAAACCCTTCAGAATATGTTTGACTTTTTTGCCCGCATCTATACTATTTACGGAAGATCTCATTGATCCAAATAGTGTCCCATTCTGGTCAAAGAGGCAGAGAGATACATAATATTCTTTAATGTCTGTTCCCGCGTTTTTTATCTTGCAAATACTGTCAACCTCGTCGCCTGGCTTGTAAGATAGACGCGCAGTATATAGTGAAGTTATTTCAAGTCCTGGAGTTGTCTGTGTCACCTCTACGGGTACATAAAAGAAAGTTGTTTCCTGAATTGCTTCTGAACCCCACCTTAAAACCGCCTCCACAATATACTTTCCCGATGTTGCGTTTTCGTCAACCTGCCATACACCTATCTTAAGTATTCTGTGGCTCATCCTTGGCTCTATAACCCCTGAAACATCCCTGTCGTCCATCTCAACCATTGTTCCATTTTGGTCAAAGATAGTCAAGGATATAGTCGCATCTTCAATATCTCCTGTTCCCGTATTGATCATTCTACAAACGATATCCACTTCTTCACCTACATCGTACGCCAAGCTCCCGGGATAGAGGTCTATAAATTCAAGTTGCCCTTCACCTTCTGCTCCTGCGTATGGAACTGCTCCTGTGGCTACAATCATAATTGTTACTATAGCTCCTATTACCTTTTTTAGTTCCATTTTTTTTCTATCACCTACTAATCTTTTTCATTATCTATTCCCGCTGCTTCATTTTCTCATTGCAATCCAATACAATTCATTGAATCGGCAACGTGAATTATTTATCAAAATGCTTTAAATTTAATAAATAATTCACGTTGCCGAGTTTTCCTCCTATATTTAAAAGAACAATTTTTGTGTTATAATTACATTATACATATCTATAAAAATTCGTCAACCTTCATTTGGCAAAAAAAATCAGCCGGGTTATAGCTGATTTTAAATCTTGTAAAATTAGAAACTGATCTTTTTTTTATTCCAAATGAATTTTTGCGGAGAAATTTTTTAATTTTTCCGCGAGCAGAGGATATTTTTTCAGTTCCGGACTTTCTTTTAAAATTTCCTCGGCTTCCTTGCGGACTTTTTGGATTAATCCTAAGTCAGAAAGATTTGCCATTGTCAAATCAGGCAAACCGGATTGTTGCCTGCCGAAAAAATCGCCCGGGCCCCTGATTTCCAAATCTTTCTCGGCAAGTTCAAATCCATTTTCGCTTTCAATAATCGCCTTTAATCTCCGGGGCGTTTTTTTTACTGAAGAACTGGTAAATAAAAAACAATATGACTGGTGTTTACCCCGGCCGACTCGTCCGCGAAACTGATGAAGCTGGGCCAGCCCAAACCGCTCTGCTCCTTCAATTATCATCACCGTCGCGTTGGGCGCGTCAATCCCCACTTCAACAACTGAAGTGGAAACCAAAATATCTATTTTCTTTTTTTTAAATTCATTAATAACTTTTTCTTTTTCATTTGATTTCAACCGTCCGTGCAAAAGTCCGATGTTTAACTTCGGAAAAATTTCCTTGGAAAGTTTTTCATATTCCTGCGTGGCTGATTTTACCTCAAGATAATCAGATTCTTCAACTAAAGGGCAAATAATAAAAACCTGCTGCCCTTTTTTAATTTGAGCGCGTATAAAATCATAAGTTTTTTCTCTGTCTTTTGAAGAAACAATTTCAGTGATAATTTTTTTTCTGCCTTTCGGCATTTCGTTTAAAATTGAAATTTCCAAGTCGCCATAAATAGTCAAAGCTAAAGTTCTGGGAATCGGAGTCGCGGTCATTGTTAAAAGATGCGGAATTGTTTTTGGCAAACCGTCTTTAATCTCTAAAGTTTTTTGCTGAAGATAAGCGCGCTGCTCAACGCCGAACCGATGCTGTTCGTCAATAATAATCAAAGCTAAATTTTTGAAGGCAACGCCTTGCTGAATAAGAGCGTGAGTGCCGATTAAAATTTTCAGGTCGTTTTTTTTAAGATCTTTTAATAATTTTTCGCGGGAAATTTTTCTCGTTTTTCCTTTGGAAAAAATTTGCGAATCAGAGCCGGTCAAAAGCCCGATTTTTATTTCGGATTTTTTTAATGTCTGGCAGAATTCTTTAAAATGCTGGTTGGCCAAGATTTCCGTCGGCGCCATAATCGCCGTTTGAAAATTATTTTTTGCCGTAGACAAGGAAACCATAATCGCGACAATCGTTTTACCTGATCCGACATCTCCTTCCAAAAGGCGGTTCATCGGATTTTCTTTTTCTAAATCCTTCACAATCTGCCAGACTGCTTTCCGCTGGGCGTCAGTTAAATCAAAAGGCAGATTTTTTATAAAATCCTGAAATTCTTTTTTTAGATTTTCATCAAAAATAATTTTTTGCGCCTGGCCTTTTTTCCAGGTTAGTTTTTGCTTTAAAACAAAAAGCTGGATTAAAAAAAGCTCGTCAAAAGCCAATCGCTGGCGGGCTTTTTCCATCATTTCCTGATTTGCTGGAAAGTGGATTTGGCGGATTGCCTGAAGATTATCAATTAATTTCTGTCTGACCAATATTTTCGCCGGAAGAAATTCCTGAATTTGCTTTGGCCCGACAAATTTTAAAAGCGATTGAATCTGCCAGCGCAGCCAGCGCGAAGAAAGTTTTTCGGTTTCATGATAAATCGGAATCAACCCGGCGGTGTGAACCAACGATTTATAATCTCTTAAAATTTCATAAGACGGATTGGAAAATTGCAGCCCTCCTTCTTTTGAAAAAACCGCTTTGCCGCTCAAGCTCACCATTTGACCTGATTTTAAATTTCCTGAAAGATAGGGCTGGTTAAACCAAACCGCTTTTATCGCTCCGCTTTTATCTTCAATCGTCGCTTCGGTAATCGTCATTCGCCGGCGGAAAATTCTAAAATTTTTAATTTCTAAAATTTTTCCCTGAACAGTGACTATTTGCTCCGGCTTAATTTGAGCTATCGGAATAATCTGGCTGAAATCATCGTAGCGAAAAGGGAAATAAAAAATCAGGTCTCCAATTGTTTTGAGACCGACTTTTTCCAATCGTTTTAAATAATCGGAATTTATTCTTGGAAGTTTTGATAAAGAAGCGTTAAAATCCATAATGTCAGTTTTTAATTTGGAGCGAAGCGACAAGATATCCAACTCCAAACGGACCTTGGTAAGATAAAATTTTCGGCTGGTAATTTAATCCATCTAAAGCGCCGAGCAGAATTATAATTGACCGCAAGCCGCACTCGCCGGCTTGTTCAATTAAATCCTGATCCAAATTCAAAATCCCTTTAACATTTTTATTTTTAATCATTTCAATTAATTTTTCGTCAAATTCTTTTCCTCTTGGAGAATATCCTGCCGGCGCATTTGGAGTTAAGCGATGCGAAAGATCGCCGGAAGCAATAAAAGCGATTTTCTTGTTTTCCGATTTTTTAATCACTTCGCCGATCGTTTTGCCAAAATTAAAATGCGTTTTAAAATCCAAATATGAAAACGCCAGATGAATTAATTTAAAATTTGAATGATTTTTGGAAAGATAAGACAGAGGAACCAAAGCGCCGTGGTCCAAAGGAAAATTTTCAACAGAGCCGAGGGGAATATTTTTTTCTTGGCAGATATTTTCTATTTCTTTGACTAAATTCAAATCATTTTCAAATTCAAAACTTTTTGAATTGCCAAACATTTGAAAATCCCCTTTCAAAAGAGGAGTTTTATTGATTATCATTCTGTTCATTTCAACCGGTCCGTGAGGCGAAATTAAAATTACTGTTTCTGGTTTGGCTTCGGCAAAATTTTCAGCCAAAACTTTCATCGCTTCAATTGTTTTTTTGACAATTTCCAAATCAGCCGGAGATCCGATTTCCGGAACAATAATTGGCGGATGAGGGCAAATTGC
>DAOWLE010000036.1 GCA_030643545.1 bacterium
TTACCCTTCTTTTTTTTATTCAATTTTCCAATTTTTGAAATTCCAATCTTATTTTTTCCCATCTTTAATGCTATTCAGCGCGCAAACTAAACCTCTTAAATTTCCATTCAAAACGCTTACAAATCCGCTCACTGGCGCGTTAATGCTTCCGACAAATTTTGCCAAAAGCTCATTTTTGCTCGGCAATAAAGCTAAGCCAGTAATGCCTTTATCATCTAAAAATTTTCCATTAAAAATTCCTCCGAGAATTTGCAATTCTTTATTTTCTTTAGAAAATTTATGGATAATTCTCGCCGGAGAAATTTCATCATCATTCCCAAAAGCGGCGGCGATTGAACATTTGTGAGAGCTCAAATCAACATCTTTCAATTCAGCTTTTTCTAACGCTAAAGCAAACAGTTTTTTCTTGGCTACTTTGCAATGAATATTTTCCGACCTTAAATCTTTTCTTAAATTCTGCAATTGATTTACTTTTAATTTTTGATGATTGGCAAAAACAACCGCTTTCGCCTGAGAAAAACTTTCGGTTAATTCCTCAACTAATTTTTCCTTTTGTTTTCTATTTAACATAATTTTGATTTATAATTAAAAAGCCCGTGTTTCCACAGACATTTTTTAAAATACTAAATACCAAATACTTGATACTCAATACTATTAATATCCTCGGCAGGAATTATTCGCCCGCCTAAATTTTACCTTTGGTAAAAATTATGGCGGATAAACCTGCTGTCTGTGGATGAAATATATTATTAAGTTTTAATAAAACCACTATATATTTTAATTATACACAACACGAAATTTGTGTCAAGGTTTTGCTTCTTATTCTTATTTTCAGTTTAGCAAATTAAATTCTCTTTGTCAATTTATCAAAAATCCAAAACAACCATTTTTGTTCTTTTCACTCCAAAGACAATCGCCTCATTTCTTGTTGAAAACCAAAGATCAACTTTTCGCAAAGAAGACGGTTTCATTCTGTCTTCCACCACAAATATTTTTTCGCCGTAAAGCGTTGGAAATTTTACCCGAGTTCCAAAACGCAAAAAATTAGCCGCCAAAGTTCCGTCGTGGACTCTTGTACCGGAGGCAGTAATAAACGGGCTTGAATCGCACTGATCAACAGTGCTTGAATAAGCGGTAGCGAAGACTGAAATAATTTTTCCCGATATTTGCGGATTTATAACAATTTTCTTAACTTTTTTTTCACTTTTTATTGTAATAGGATTATTTAGCGAAATTAAAGCATTTCCGTAAAAAACAGATGAATATCCTTTATCTTCTGCATTTTCTTCAATTTCTTCGGTAATTTCATCTTGAACTGGCTGAAAATTAGAAGAAGCTGTTAAAGCGTATTGAGAAAAGCAAAAACTGAAAATAACGCCTATTAAAGCCAAAAAAGCGATATAACTAAATTTAATTTTACGCATTTTACAAATTAATTTAAAAATAAAAAAACTCCTTATTTAAGAGCAATGAAGTATCTTAACAAATTATTTAAAACTTGTCAAGGCCTTTGCCTTAAAAGGAGTTTTTTTATTTAAAAAAATAAGCCCGTCAGATTTTAGCGTTTGCTAATTTGACAGGCAGTTTTGGAAAAGTTTTTGATTTTTTTGTTACTCAATCGTTTTTGTATTTCAATCTATCATAAATCAGAAGAATTGTTAACGCCGTCTTTGATTTCCCTCCTAACCATCATTGAAATATCTTTTTTGGAAATTCCTTTAATCAAATATAAAATCAGGAAATAAATTACAACCGCTAATGGAAACAGAATAAATAGATTCTGTTCTTGGAAAAAATAAAGAGGCAGTGCCATAATTATTGAAGCAAAAACCGCTTTGAAAAATATTTTAAAGGACGGCAGATATTGGAGAGATTTGAAAATAACGATAAGCATTAAAATAGTAACTAATGCTTCAGTAAAAAGAGTTGTCCCGGCGGCGCCGTAAAAAGAATATCGAGGAATAAAAATAAAATTAGCGACAACATTAACCGCTGCGCCAATAAGATAAATTTTCGCCAATGTTTTCTGCAGATTTCTAGCGATAATAACATTGCTGAAAAGCGCGCCGAAAAAAATCATTGCGCAGGCGAAAATAAGAATATTTAAAACTAAAACTGATTCTTCAAATCCGCCGCCAGAAAGCAGGAAAATAATTTTTGGCGAAAGAAAAAGAGTTCCGATCGCCAAAGGAACGGCGGTAATAATCAGGAAATCAAGAGCGCGCTGAAAAACTCTCTTGAATTTTTTCAAGTCAGAAAAAGCGTACTTGGAAAGAAGCGGCATTACCAAACCGACAAACATTGCCGGAAAAAAAACAATACTTTCTAAAATTTTATAAGATAATCCGTAAATTCCCACATCGCCTTCGCTTTTCATTACTGAAAGAAAAATCGTGTCCAATTTAAAATAAATCATACAAAGAATCGCCGAGAGCGCCAAAGGCCAGGATTGGCGCAGAATTTTTTTCCAAAAGACAAAATCAAATTGAAAGCGGATGCGGATATATTTCTGGACAAAAATAAAAACGAGAATAAAATAAGCAAAAGAGGAAATGGCTAAGGCGGAAATAATAAATAAAAGCCCGAATTCCAATTTAACAAACCAAAGAATTAAAATCACCTGAATTATTCTGGCGATCAATTCAGCTATGGCGATTTTGTCCATCCGCAGATATTTTTGGAAAACGCCCATCAGAACTTGGCTCATTGATAAAAACCAAAAACCGAAAGCGCCGATTAAAATTCCTTGTTTGACAATTATGCTGTAAGGAAAAAGGCAGGCGATTAAAAAAGCGGAGATAAAAATTAAAAATCCGATTAAAAATCTTATGGTAAAAGCGTTGCTGGCGATTTTTTTCTCGTCAGCCCCCGGCTTGGAAATTTCCCTGACAACAATTGAATAAAGCCCAAAATCAGCCAGAACATTGAAAATAAAAAGAAAAGCCAAAATTATTGAATACTCGCCAAAGCCGCTTTTGCCAAGATAGCGAGTCAAAATTCCGATAATTATAAAAGCAAGAGCAAGTTCAATAATTCTTGTCCCGCCGGATATAATTGTATTTAAAGCGATTTTTTTACCAAGATTGTTCATAAGTTTTTAATAATGTTTTTAATAGAAATAGTCGCTCGGAAAATAATTTTCAGGAGACACAAATTTTGCTCCAACGGCAAAATTTGTTCAACCTCAGGCAAAATTTTCACTTAAAAGTGAAACCAAGCAATTTTGCCCGAGGAATCCTCCTAAAAATTACTCTCCAAGCTTTAGTTGATTTTAAAAAATTCATTAAACAATTTCAGTTTAACATTGCCGGAATAAATTAGCAATAAATTTTTGTTCTCTGTTTTTTGTTCATTGCTTTCTGCTTCCTGTGGATAAGTTTATATTTTAATTTCAAAATTAAGCGATTTTTGGCTTGTTTTAGCCAAAAACAACAAAAACGCTTGACAGGAAAACAGGCCTATGATATGTTGATTACTGATATCATTAAATCGTTTTAAAATTAATATTAACATATTAGTAAACACTTAATGAGCTTTTTTGGAATATTTTCCAAAGGGCTAAAAGTTCTGAAAAGTTCTTTGGAATTTTTTAGAACAATTATCAAAATCGATTCAATTGCCTATGTTTGGAAAAAATACATTGTTTCGGTTGAGAAAAAAATTAAATTAAACTTTGCTTTTGAGCATATATCAGCTTTGTTTTTAATAAGCTGTATTTTATTTGCCGCTTGTTTTGGCGTTTCAGCGACTCGCGCCTCAGAGCCGATTGAAGTAATTACTAAAATTTTTGCTGGAAGCGATGAAGAAATTATTGAGGAAAAGCATAATTTAGAAAAAAATCCCGCTTTATTTGAAAAAGCTGAAGCGAAAGGATTGATTTTTGCTGACCTAACCCCTTCCGAACGAGAAGAAGAAAATAATGAAATAGAAGAACCTTTAATTCTTGTCCAAAAAAGTTTCGTCTACGCGTTATCCAACGGAGAAGATCCGAACGCTGTTTCAAACAGGACTAAACCGTTTAAATATATTGTTAAAGCCGGGGACGTTCCTTCAACGATTGCCGAACTTTTCGGAATATCTACTAATACAGTTTTGTGGGCGAATAGTTTAAGTTATTGGGAATATATAAAGCCGGGCGATGAATTGTTGATTCTGCCGGTTTCCGGAGTCCAGCATAAAGTTTCCTCTAATGAAAGCGTCCAAACTATCGCCAAAAAATATAAAGCCGATCCGGAAGAAATTATCGCTTTTAATATGCTTTCGGCTGACGGAGCGATTAAATCCGGACAGATTTTAACTATTCCGGGCGGAAAAATTAAAATCCAAACCGCGCCAAAAACCAACCGAACAGGTTTAGCTTCTATTCCTAAATCAAAAAATATTTTTAGCTATACCGGCAAAGTCCACCACTTTCCGTACGGCTATTGCACATATTATGTTTCAACCCGCTACCCGATTCCTTGGTCAGGACACGCAAAAAGCTGGCTGAAAAATTGCCGAGCTTATGGATTTTCCACCGGAAGCGTTCCGCAGAAAGGGTCAATTGTCGTCACTTCAGAAAGCTGGTGGGGACATGTGGCCGTTGTTGAATCAGTCAGCAAGACGCATATTACTGTTTCTGAAATGAACCATAAGGGCTGGGGCAAAACCAGCATCCGCAGCATTTCAATCAATAGCAGGATTATTAGAGGATATATTTATATTCGGTAGATCAGAAATAATTTACGATTTAAGATTTAAGAAAAAATTTCTTCAAATGAAGGGATTTTTTTATCGTGGCTTTTTGATAAAAAAAGAACCGCCGAAATTTGGATTTTTTAATCCATGGCGGTTAATTTTGTTATTTTTGCGTGTTTGTTTCGTTCGTTCCATCCGAAATTTTTACAAGGTCACTTTGTATCCAGTCAGTATCTCACATCCTTTAATGTAATCTCTACTGGTTTTCTCAATTATTTCTTCTGGCAATTCTATCGGCGTTCCGTCCCAGCCAATAGAATCTAACCAATCTCTAAGTGGTTGTTTGCTATAATCTGGAATATAACGCGAGCTGTCCGGCGTTCCTGTCTCATCGATTTGTATTATCTTTCCAAATTCGTTGTAGCCAAATTCGAATTTTGTATCTGGCACTTCTATTCTCTTGGCAGAAGCAGTATTAGCGATATAACTGTAAACCCCTAAACTGCGGTCTCGGATAGTTCGAGCTGTATCTAAACCGACTAATTTTATCGTTTGTTCAAAAGTTATATTCTCATCGTGTTCCCCATATTTTGCTTTCGTGGATGGTGTGAATATCGGCGCCCGGAAACGCTCTCCCTCCTTCAGTCCCTTAGGAAGTTTGATTCCGTAGATTTCCCCTGTCTTTTTGTAGACACCCCTGACTGAACCCAAAAGTTTGCCTCTCACTATGCACTCCGCAAGAATTGGCTTTGTCCGTCGAACCAACATAAAACGTCCCGCTAATATAGATTTATACGGTTCCAGTAACCTTTGAAGCTCCCAAGATAATTGATCGAAGTTATCAGTTATAAAATGATTCGGACAGATTTGTTCAGTTTGTCTAAACCAATCTGCTGAAATCCTTGTCAAAACTTCGCCTTTTCCCGGAATACCGCTTAACAGCACTTTGTCTTTAACCGAAACTTTATCTGTGGCAATCATCAAAAGCGTTCCTTCCTCGAAATCACCAGTATCGTACATCTCCCGTATTTTCGTATCTTTGTTCACTCGTGGCAATGTCAAATTCAATTCCATTACAGCTCCACTTTCTTCTATCACAACTCCATAACTCATATTTTATCACCCCCTAATTTTTTCATCCCATATTCCATAATTCAGATTCAAACGTCCAATATCGCCCGATAAAGCGTCTCTTCATTTTTCAAAAGATACGATGGCAAGAATATTTGTTTCCAACGATCAAGATTTTTTGGATTAAAGAAAATCTTCTGTAGAATCTTATTCCATTTCTGAATATTTTCCTCTTTTGTGTCAAGTTGCGATGAAATCCTAAGCTCTCCTTTTGGAATAATTTCTTGGATAGAAATCGAATCTGGCTTTGGCGTCTCTTGGGCTTTTAAAAACAACTCGTCTGTTTCAGCAAAAGATTTTGGCAAAGTTTCTCGTATTCTTTTCGCTTCTTCTGTCGGTTCAAAGACATTAAAGCTCGCTAACTGTATTATTTTCCACGCTTCTTCAGAAGTTAGGCCGTAAGAAACACCCAATTTTTTTAGAACTTCTTTAGCTTCACTTGACGCATAGCAGCCGCGAGATTCAATTATTTCCAAAAGCATATTGTCTGGATACACTGACAGATTCTCAATTACTCGTATCATTGTTTTGAGAGAATGGATTACAGTATGGAATAAATCTGGCCAAGCAATTCTTTCTACACAAGATTGTTCGATCGTTCGTTCCTCCCAAGTTTTAATGTTTGACATTATCATATCGTTGTATCCTCTTGCCATTCTTGCCATTCCTTCTGTTTGTTCGGGAGAAATTGGATTTTTTTTATGAGGCATTGTTGAAGAACCTTCTTGCGTTCTACCAAATCCTTCTTGATAAATCGACTGGCCGCTTCTCGCTCCTAAACGAATAGCAGTAGCAATTTTGTCAAGAGTAAGCATTATTTGAGTTAAAGCTTGAGCGATTGGCGCGTAGATTTCTCTCGGCATAATTTGGGTTGCTCCATAGAACGGTTCAAAGCCAAGTATTCTCAAAGATTCTTTTTCCACAGATGGATCTATGCTTCCGTAATCACCGATTGCTCCTGAAATTTTGGAATATTTTAGACCCTCTTCGACTTTCTCTAAAATATCAATATCAACTCTGAGATCCCGCAACCAAGTAAGGCAACGTTTGCCAAATGATTGAAGTTCTGCTCCTTGACCGTGAGTTTTGCCATACATTACAGTATAACGGTATTTCAGCGCTGATTTTCCTAAACTTGCTTCAAGTTCAAGATAATACTTTTCTACTATTTCCAAAGATTCTTTTAGCATTCGGGCAAATGCTGATTCTTCGGTGTCAAAAGAAGTTATTTTACTATGGAAATATATTTGCAAGCCATTTGGCAAAAAGCGTAGGCGTTCGTGGACAAAAGCGTTTAGATCGTGTCTGATTTTCTTTTCTTCTTTCAACCACCAATTCAAATCAATTGGTTCTTTGTTTAGAATTTCCGAAATTTTTTCGTAAGTCCCTTTAGGCACTTTTCCTAAATTCTCCATCGCTTCAATTACTGCTAATTCAGTTTTTAGCCAGAGATTCAATTTGTTGGTATCGTTCCAAATTTCGCTGATTTCTTTCTGTGCATATCTTTTTATCATCTTTTCTTTTTTTACCTCCGCATATCTCCTATATTTTTGGAAACAGCCCTTTCCCAATTTAGGAAGGTTCTAATTTGGGAGGGGGCTGTCTCCATTTTTTTGAAAGAACTGTTATTATTTAAACATTATCAAGCATTCAAAAAATTGTCAATGGAAATAGATTTAACGAGACCCGCTCTCGCCCAAAAGGCGAGAACGGGTCGCGTTATCAAACTTTTTACAAGATACCGACATAAGGCATAATTTTTGATCCGATAAATATTAAAAGAGCAACCGCTAAAATATTTTCCAATCCAATAAAAACACAAGGGACAAAAATAATTCCCAAAAGAGAAAATAATATTAACCATGTAAATTTTTCATCAGAATTCATAAAATTTCTTTAATTAATTTAACATAACATAGATTTCAATATTAAGCAAGTGCTTTATCTCATTTTATGTTGTTGGAAAAAAATAAATTTTATGGTAGAATTAGAATAGTTAGAAATAAAAAAATTAGTTTTATTAAATATAAATAAAAAATTAAAAACAAAATTATGGCATTAAAAGAATTTAAACAAAAAATTTACAAAAAAGAAAAAGTCCGCGAGGAAAAACCGGAATTTCTTAAAGTTCCTTTGGAACATCCGTTTGACGAACAATCGCAAAACGCGCCGATGGAAAAAGCGAAAAAAACTTTTATAAAAAAAATAGCTGATTTATTTTCAACAAGGAGAAGCAAAATCATTCTTATTGTTTCAACGATCAGTTTGGTCGGATTGATTTTTCTCGCCGCTTTTATGTATCAAAAAGGACAGGCGTCTTTTGATATTGAAGATGTTGTTTTAGAAATAAAATCCTCAGAAGAAATTATCAGCGGCGAAGAAATTATTTATTCCATTTACTGCGCCAACAATTCTAAAGTTGATTTAAAAAATGTTGAAATAACTTTTCATCATCCGGAAGGATTTATTTCCAAAGAAAGCGAGCCGTCTCTTTCAGAAGAAACAAATTTTAAAATTTGGCAAGTCGGTGAAATTAAACCGAAAGAAAGAAAGGTTTTTGAAATAAGCGGCAAAGTAATTGGCGAAAAAAGCAGCATTAAATACGGCCGTGTTAAAATGAGATTTAATCCGTCTAATTTTTCTTCCACTTTTGAAAAAACCGCTGAAACCGCTTTAACAATTATAGAAATTCCTCTTATTTTAAATCTTGTTTCGCCGAAAAGCGTCCCGAATGAAGGTATGGTTGACTATGTTTTGGAATATTCAGCTAAAAATGACTTGTGTTCCGAGAATTTGAAAATTACTTTTGAATATCCGGAAGGATTTACTCCGATTAATTTCAATCCCCAGCCGACAGAATCAAATAACATCTGGATTATTGAAGAAATCTCGGAAGAGACTGATAAAATTGAAATCTCCGGAACCCTTTCCGGAAAAGAAAATGAAATTAAAATTTTAAAAGCGGTTATTGAAGCGGTGAACGAAAACAAAACGATTATCAAATACGCGGAAGAATCTTCAGAAACCAAAATCGCCCAGTTGCCACTTTCTATCTGGCAAGCGGTAAACGGCAAAGTAAATTATAACGCTGAATGTTCGGAGGAGCTTGAATTTATTGTAAATTATAAAAATAATTCTGACATCGGTTTGAGAAAAGCGATTATCACTTCTGAAATTTTTAGCGAGATTGTTGATATGGCAACTTTGAAAGTGTACAACGGAACTTATAACGATGACAAAAAACAAATTATCTGGACCGCGGCCGGAGTTCCGGAATTAGGCGTTCTTGAACCCGGCGAAACCGGTTCTGTTTCGTTCAAAATTAAAGTTAAAGATCGTTTGCCGATTGATGATTTTTCCGATAAAAATTTCTCTGTTAAAAATATTTCCAAAATTGACTCGCCTGATATTCCGACTCCGACTGGAGTTAATAAAATTATCGCTTCCAATGAAATTTTGGTTAAAATAAATTCAAGATTAGTTCTCTCGGTAAAAGGATATTATAATGACGACGGCAGGATTAAAAATTCCGGGCCGATTCCGCCAAAAATCGGAGAAACAACAAGCTATACTATCCATTGGCAAATTCTTAATTTAGCCAATGATGTCCAGAATGTTGAAATAAAAAGCGTTTTGCCGAATTGGGTCGCCTGGACTGGAAAAACAATTGACCAAAATAAAGAACTTCAGTATGACGAGCGAACCGGAGTGGTTATCTGGCAAGCCGGAAATATTTCAGCAAACACCGGCATCGTTTCACCAATTAAAGAAATAGTTTTTCAGGTGAATATCAAGCCGATTATTACCCAGAAAGATATGCTTGTCCGTTTGCTTGAAGAAACAACAATAACCGGAAAAGATAATTTTACCGAGGAAAATCTTGAAACAAAAGTTTCTCCGCTTTCTACGGATCTGCCTGATGACCCAAGCGTCAGCGAGAAAGAAGGAAAAGTGGTTGAATAACCTCAGCCCTTTTTATAAAAAGGCTGGGTAAAAATTATGAAAAAGTTTATTTTGATTACAATTTTTCTTCTGATTGGATTAGTTTTGTTTGCCGCGGCAATTGAAAAAATGGATTTGCAGCAAATCCTTTTGATAATGTCCCGCTTAAGCTTAGGCGAGTTTTTAATTCTTTTGCTCGTTTTTTTCTTGGCCGTGGTTGTCGGAATATTCAGATGGATGCTTATTTTAAAGAGTCAAAGCAATCTTAAGCCGCCTTTCAGCAAAGTTTTTATCGCTAAGATTGTCGGCGCCAGCATTAATTATCTGACTCCGGTTTGTTTTGCCGGAGGCGAGCCCTTCAAGGCCTACATTTTGAAAGAGGAAGCAAAAATTCCTTGGGATAAAACAATTTCTTCAATTGTTATCAGCGAAGCGCTTCATTTAAGCGCTATTTTATTTTTTATAGTTGTCGGCGTATTTTCTTTAATTATCAGCCAAGTAGCTCTTTCATTATCAGTAATTTTAGTTTTAATCAGCGCGGTTATTTTGTGCCTGGGAATTTTTTATCTTTTTTATTCAAAAACTCTTAACAAAAGAAAGGGAGAAAAAGGATTTTTTACTTTTTTAATTGATATTCTGGGCTTGGATAAATTTGAAACGATTAATAATTATAAAGGGAAAGTCGTTGAAACTGAAGAAAAAATCTCTTATTTTTTTAAAACAAAAAAAAGCGATCTTGCCGGAGCAATCGTTTTATCGTTTATTGAAGTAATTTTAATTATTTTTACCAACTGGCTGGCGATTTTGTTTCTGGGAATACGGCTTGACTTGAAAGAAATACTTTCTGTTTTTGGAGTAATGAATGTTTCTTTTCTTTTTCCTATTCCGGCGGCTTTAGGCGTTTTTGAGCTCTCACAAAGTTTTGTTTTTGATATTTTAAATCTCGGAGCGATAAACGGAATTAGTTTTAGTTTGGTCAACCGATTAGTGATGATAGTTGTTGCCAGTCTGGGAATTATATTTTTAATTCATTTTGAAATCAAAATCCTCTCAGTGAAAATCGTTGATAATCTGCCGGAAATTATTAAAAAAATAAAAGAGGTTTTTGGACTGTAACAAAGTGTAACAATTCATTGTTTCATCCGTCATTTATAGTGAATAGTAAAAAAACTGATTCTCAAAAAATATTTTTTAAAAAAAATACGGGTGAAATATGGACAATCAAGATATTATTGTTCAAAAAATTAAAGAGTTAAAAAGCATAAAACCTCGCCAAGAGTGGAAAAATTTGACGAAGGTTTTTTTATTGTCTAAAATAGAAGAAAGGCAGCCAAATTGTTACAGTCAAGATTGCGCTGAAAATGCCGAAAAGCGCCAGAGCTTTAAACAAAAACTTTCTTTTTGGGATAAAAAAGCTGATTTCAAAGTAATCAGAGAAATAAAAAAAGCTCAAAAAGAAACTTTTTTTGGATTTTTAGAAAATTTAACTGGAGTTCCAGCAGTTTTTGCCAAAGCAATCTGTTTAATTTGTATTTTTACCATGACAACAAGCGGCGTGTTCGCTGTGGGAGTTGAATCACAGAAAAGCGTAGTCGGCGATACGCTTTATCCGGTAAAAAGAGCTATAGAAAAAACAAAAATAACCTTTTTTACATCAGGCAATAAATCTCAAATGTATACGGATCTTGCCAGCCGTAGATTGGACGAATTAAATAAAATAGCGGAAAAATCAGAATCAGCTGAAGAAAAAAAAGGAAAAATGAATGAAACAATTGATGATTTTAAAAATGAAATTGAAACAGCGAAAATTGCTTTAGTTCAGCCAAAAATAGATAGAAATACATTAGAAAAAGCAGAAGCCGCGAAAAAAGTAATGACTAAAACAGAGGAATTTAAAGAAATTTTGGAAAAGGTTCCGGCTCAAATGCCTAAAGAAATACAAGAGGAAATAGGAGAAAACATTGATGAAGCGTTAGAAGCGTCTGAAAAAGCAAATTTTGCCGCCGTGGAGCAAATGATTGAATTAGATATTTCAGATGAAGAAAAATTAGCTTTTGTAATGGTAGAATTGGGAAAAACAGAAGATAAAGTAAAGGAAGCAAAAGAAAAAGCGGAAAAAATTACTGGCGACGAAATAAATAACCCAACAAGGGAAGGATTGGAAGGATCAATAGAAAATGAAGAAATTTCAGGGAAAAAGGAAAATACACCGGCTTTTTGGCTGATTAAATCAGTTGCGGCAAAAGAAGATTTAATTAAATTTGAAGAAAATGAAGAAAATAAAGAAGACAACGCTGTTATTGAGGACAATTCAGAAGAATTTAAAAACAACGCTCTTGAAAATATCAAAGAAGCAGAAGAGCTTTTAGAAAAAGCGAAAGAATATTTAGCTAAAAATGATTTTAAAACAGCATTAAAACTTATTTCTGTTTCCAATGAATTGATTAAAAGCGCGGAAAAAGTTATTAAAAGCGCGCCTGTTTCTGAAGAGCCAGTTGAAAATTCATCTGAAAATAACGATAATGAAAATAAAAGCGAAAATTCTGAATCAATTGATGAATTAGAAAATTCAGAAGACAACAACGATAATATTATAGAGGGCGATACAACAGAAGAATTTCCCGAAGGACAAAACGGAGAATTAGAGCAAAATGATAATTCTAAAGCAATAGAAGGAGAAACAGAGAAAAATAAAGAATATTTAGATTTAGAAGAGAATTTAGAAGAATAAATTTATAGTCCGTAGCTTTAGCGAAGGAGTATAATAAGAACTTTTTATATATAGTTAGCAAACAGTGTTGATCCCCGCACATAACTTTGGCTATTTTACAATTTGTCAAGCACATAATTTGACTTATGTGCTTGATTAGCCAAAGTTATGTGCGGGGCGGTCGGCCAGCGCTATTAATTAATAATTTCGTTTTTGGAAGTTAATCTTTAAAAATTTTTATTGCAAAAACCAAATATACCCCCTCTAATTCCCCTTATAATGGAGAAAACATTATCCCTTATTTTGTAAGGGAGATTAGACGGGGTAGCCCTTTTTTCAAATTTTATCCTGCATTTATTGCGAGAAAATTAAAAAAGGCAAAAACTCTTTTGCAATTTAAATAAAAGATTGGCGCCAAAACGAATAATAAAGGAA
>DAOWLE010000032.1 GCA_030643545.1 bacterium
GAAAGTTCTGACAATAGGCAGTTTCTCATCGCTAAATCCGATAATTTTTCCAAGAGTGCCGTTTACATAGCCGCGATCAAAATTATTTTTTATAAACATCACTTTAGCTCCTTTTTTAAGCTCTAATTTTTCAGGAGCCAAGCAAGTTTTTTTGAGAACTTCCGCAATATTTTCCTGCCCTCTTGTTTCCATATGATAAACAAATTTTTTTCCTTCTATTTTATTCAGATGAAAATCATTAATTGCGTCAACATCCATATTGTGAGTGTAAAGTTTAATTGGAGAAATAGCCGATGAATTTTCCTGATATTTTTTGTTGAGCAATAATTCGCGGGATCTTTCAATTGCGTTTTCGCGAATGCAATTTAAAAGAGCGGTGAGCTCATCGTCTTTCTGGCGGTGTTGTTCGTCAAGATAACATATTTTAATATCCAAATTTTGCCAAATGTCGGACTCATTAATAAATTTCGGCTTGCCTTGTTTTTGCACCGGAGGAAGCTGAAAAAAATCGCCGGAGCAGACAACTTGCATTCCGCCGAAAGATCTAGCGCTGGCTTTGAACGCTTGGCAAATGCGGTTTATCATATCAAATTGAAAAGAATGAAGCATTGACACTTCATCAATTATAAGAACATTGGTATTTTTAAATCGTTTCCGAAGATAAGATCTTTTCAAAAGTTTTCTGATGTCCCGCTCGGTGAGTTTGTCTTTTATTCCCATTCCCGACCAGGAATGAATGGTAACTCCGTCCATATGAGTAGCGGCGATTCCGGTGGAAGCGGTGATAGCGACTCCCCGGCTGTTTTCTTTCAAGTAAGAAATATATTTATTCAATAAAAAAGTTTTTCCGCTTCCGGGCTGGCCAGTCAGATAAATATTATGCCCTAATTTTAATATATCCAAAGCGTCTTGCTGTGTCATAATTTTTATATTTTTTAAAACTTATCCGTTTGAGCATTTTTACTCGTAACTTATTTTTTCACTTGTTTTTTTCAATCAAATTATAACATAAAATTTCGGTATTATCAATAAAAAAATGATACCTGTTTTTTAGATATCATCATTGTTTTCACCTCCTAATTTTTTTCTATTCCTCCTTTATAGTATTTTAATAATAGCAAAATCCCGCGTATTTTGTCAAATCAAAAAACAGCAATAAATTAAATCTTCAAATACTTCCTGATGGCGATTAAACTGCTGATTGTGCCGAGGAAAATTCCGGTGAGGATTTGAAGGGTGATGATTTTCAAAGCATTGCTTTTGAAAAAATCAACCAAATTTATTTCAGAAACAACATTTGAAATTTTCGGCGAAGCGAGAATAATCCCGGAATAAAAAAGCAAGAAGCAAATAATTCCGCCCACAATTCCAAAAAGCATTCCTTCAATAATAAACGGCCAGCGGATATACCAATTGTTTGCGCCGACAAGCCGCATAATTTCTATCTCGCGATGATGTGAATGCATTGTCAGACGGATCGCGTTAAAAGTAATAATAATCGCAATCAGGCAAAAAATCAGAGTCAGGAAAATTCCTCCTTGGCGAACCGTTCTTGAAATATCCGAAAGCCGATTTATCTGTTCTTTATTTTCCTTGTAATTTATTTTGCTGATCAGCACCCGATAATTATCCTGCTCAAGAAAATTCACCACCCCCGGATAATCTTCCGGCTGGCGCGCCTTGATATTTAAAGTTGCGTAAAGCGGATTTGTTTCTATCTCAGCGATTGATTCCGAAATAGTCGGATTTTCTTTATGTTCAAGCTGAAATTCCTCCCACGCTTTTTCTTTGGAAACATATTCAACAAATTTAACCTGGCTCAAATTTTCCAGCTCGCTTTTAATTCTTTGAATGTCAAATTCCACCACCTCTGATTTAAAGTAAACGCTGATGTCCATTTTTTCCTGGATGTCGGCCAAAATTTTATCGGTGAGCTGGTTAATCATAACGAGAATACTCATCATAAAAAGAGCTAAAATAATCACGCTGATCGTAGCGATATTAAGCCAGCCATTGCGCCAAAAATTTTTAAAACCGTATTTAATTATTCTGTTTAAATTTGTTAAAAGCATAAAATTAAATTATGTATCTTCCTTTTTCCTGATCTCTAATAATTCTACCTTGATCAAGAGTAATTACTCTTTTGTTTAAAGAATTAATGACTTCGCGGTTATGTGTCGCCAAAATAACCGTTGTGCCGTACTGGTTAATTTTCAAAAGCAATTGGATAATATCCCAGCTGTTAATCATGTCCAAATTTCCAGTCGGTTCGTCAGCCAAAAGAATTTTCGGCTTATGAACCAAAGCCCGGGCAATTGAAACCCTCTGCCTTTCCCCGCCGGAAAGTTCATTCGGATAATTATTTATTTTTTCCGAAAGCCCGACAATTTCCAAAAGCTGAGGAATAAGATTTTGGATTTCTTCATTTGTTTTTCCCGCCATTTCCAAAGCGAAAGAAACATTTTCAAAAACCGTTCTTTTATCCAAAAGTTTGAAGTCCTGAAAAATTACTCCAATTTTTTGCCTTAATCTCGGAAGATGAGACGGTTTGATAAAATTAATATCATAACTGTCCAAAACCACTTTTCCTTTTGTCGGCGATTCTTCGGCGGTAAGCAATTTAAGAACAGTCGTTTTACCCGCGCCGCTTTGCCCGACAATTGAAACAAATTCCCCTGATTCAATATTCAGGTTTATATCTCTAAGCGCAAAAAAATCAGAAGGATAAATTTTAGAAACACTGTCAAAAAGAATCATAATATATTTTTATTTTTAATAAGTTTTTAGAATTTCGAAGATAAGAACTGTAAAAACAGCCTAAAAATTTCTAATTTTTAATTTCTAATTTTTATTGAATTTCTAATGACTTAATTTCTAAACAAATTAATTAAGTTTAAAAATTGTTTCATTGAAAATTTAATCAAAATTCAAAATTAGAAATTGAAAATTAGCCTTAATGTTTTCACTGAAATTCCTAATATATTCAATCCTTTGTATCTTTCAAGTAACTCTCTATAAAATAGTCTATCTCTCCTTCCAAAACTTTTTCCACTTCATTTGTTTCTTTTCCGGTCCGATGGTCTTTGACAAGCTTGTAAGGATGGAGCACATAAGAGCGAATCTGCCTTCCCCATTCCGCTGAAGTGTATTCGCCGCGGATTTTTTTCTTTTCTTTTGCTTTTTCCTCTTCTGTTCTTTGAAAAACTTTCGCCCGCAAAAGTTTCATTGCGTTTTCTTTATTTTGCATTTGGCTTCTTTCGGTCTGGCACGCAGCGACAATTCCAGTCGGCAAATGCGTAATCCGAACCGCCGAATCAGTCGTGTTGACGCTTTGTCCGCCAGGCCCGGACGACCGAAAAGTGTCAATTTTCAAATCATCCTGATTTATTTTTATTTCCTCGTCTTTTCCGATCTCCGGCAGAACTTCTACTAAGGCGAAAGATGTATGACGAAGATGCTCGGTGTCAAAAGGAGAAATTCTCACCAATCGATGGACTCCTGATTCTGATTTTAAAAATCCATAAGCGTAATCGCCTTTGATATCTAAAACAACATTTTTAATTCCCGCTTCGCCTCCGAATGACTGGTCAATAATTTTCGCCTGAAAATTTTTGCTTTCTAAATATTTCAAATACATTCGCAAAAGCATTTCTGTCCAATCCTGGGCGTCAACTCCGCCGGCTCCGGAATGAATCGCCAGAATCGCGTCAGCCCGATCATATTTCCCCGAAAGAAAAGTTTTTAATTCGTATTTTTTAAAATCTTTTTCAAATTTTTTCAAGCGAACTTCCAATTCTTTTTCTAATGCTTTATCTTTTTCCAATTCTAACATTTCCAAGCCGGTTTTGATATTTTCCAATTCATTTTCCATTTCTTGCCAAGTTTTTAACTCGTTTTGAAAATCATCTAATTTTTTCATCACTTTGCCGGCTTTTTTTGCATCTTTCCAAAAATCTTTTTCGCTTGATTGTTTTTCCAATCCTTTAATTTCCGCTTTTATTTTGGCAAAGTCAAAGACACCCCCGTGTTTGAGAAATTCTCTTGGTTAAATTTTTTAATTTATCTTTTAATTCTTGCATATTTTTTATTCAGAGCCGAGAGCGGGATTTGAACCCACGACCTACGCGTTACGAATGCGTTGCTCTACCGACTGAGCTATCTCGGCATTTCCAAAAATTTTTAAAAAAGTTATAATAGAATTAAGTCCTAATAATATTTTACACTATTTTTAATTTTCAAGCAAACACAAATATTTATGTCAAAATTAGAAATCACCAAAACAATTTTATTCATTCTGGGAATTTATTTAATCGGTCTCGGGTTGGGACATTTATTTTTTCCAGAACAAGGGCATCAATTAATCAAACAGGAAATTTTTGATTCAAGTAATCCATGGATAGCAATTGCCGTTGCGGAAATGGGAATAATGTTTTTTGTTTTTGGAATAGCCGCGCTGATTGCCGCAAAAAATCCAGTCAAAGAAAAAAATTTGGTCTTTGTCGTTATCTTGTCAAGCATTTTAACTGACTTAATCCGCGTCTGGGCAATTTTTTTCAAACAAAGTTGTCCCGGTTTATGGATATTTTTTATTGCTTCTGTTTTGCTCTGGATAGCAGTAATCATTTTTTATCCGCGAAATAAAGAATTAAAAAATAAATGGAAAATTTAGAAAAATCAATCATCGCCACTATTTGCTATTATGATACTTTGGATTATCCGCTAACTGGATTTGAAATTTACAAGTATCTCGTAACCCCCTCTTTTTCTCCCCCTTATCAAGAGGGAGTTAGAGGGGGTGGTGTGAATGTTTCTTTTAATAATATTTTGAACGCATTAGAAAATAATTCGGAATTGAAAAAAATTATTCAGGAAAAAAACGGCTTTTATTTTTTGCAGGGTAAAGAAAAAATTCTTCCGCAAAGAATTAAACGACAAAAATTAGCCGACCAAAAATGGAAAAAAGCAAGAAAAATTATCTGGCTTTTGCAAATTATCCCTTATTTAAGAATGATTGCCGTGAGCGGCTCTTTGGCTTTAGAAAATACGCGCAAAAATTCTGACATTGATCTTTTAATTGTTACAAAAGCTGGAAGAATCTGGACTTGCCGAACTTTAATTACAATTTTAATCACGCTTTTGGGGAAAAAACACTACAAAGGAAAAACTCGCGACAGAATTTGCCTGAACCATTATATTACCGACAAATCTTTAAGAATTCCGTTTGAAAGTTTATATAACGCCCAAACTTACGCGCGCTTGGTCAATGTTTATGAATTTTTTCTCCCCCTTGCAAAGGGGGAAATTAAGAGGGGGTATTTTCAGCAATTCCAAAAAGAAAATTTATGGGTTAAGAATTATTTAGTTTTTTGGCTTAATATTAAAGCGGGGAATTTAAGAATGATTAAGAAAAATAAAACTCTTATTTCTTTCGCTAAATTTTCAGAAACTGTTTTGGATAACCTCATTGGAAACCAAATAGAAAATACTCTGGGCAAATGGCAGGAGAAAAGGATTAAAGCTGATCCGCTTTTTAAAAAACCGGGCGGGCGGATTACTGCTGACAAAAATCAGCTTGAATTTCATCCGGAATCCCACGAAGTCAGAATAGTTAAAAATTTTAATCAAAAAATGAGAGATTTGGAACTTTCAGAATTAGCAAATCAAAAAGATTCAGGATTGAATTGATTTCTTGCTTATTTTAAAGGATTTGTTATAATTAGAATAACTGTGGATAACTTAATAAATGAAAAATTGATTAATTTGATATTTCGATATTAATTTTTTCCGCCTATGGCGGATCCGCCATAGGCGGAAATATTTAATTTTGTCGCCCCGTCCAGCCTTTTTATAAAAGGGTTAGGCGGGACGCTGTAATTTATAGCTAAATCAAAGATTTAGACAAATTACGCGAGAGGAGGTGAATAAAAAATGAACAAAGATGAACTTATTGATGCCGTAGCATCTAAAACAGGCGTTTCTAAAAAAGAAACAGAAGATCTTATCAACTCTACCTTGGATGTTATTGAAAAAACTATGGTGCAAGGCGATAAAGTAGCTTTGACCGGTTTTGGCGTTTTTAGCGTTAATCAGCGAGCTGCTCGAGTTGGAATTAATCCGCAAACAAAAGAAAAACTTCAAATTCCAGCAATGAAAGTTCCTAAATTTAAAGCTGGAAAAAGCTTAAAAGATGCAGTTAAATAAAACTTTTTAACAATATAGACAAAATCCCTTTTGTATCTTTTTAAAAGCCAAAAGGGATTTTGTCGTGTCATCGGAGCGTGGCCTAGTGGCTTAAGGCGCCTGCTTTGGGAGCAGGAGATCGCGAGTTCAAATCCCGCCGCTCCGACCAAAAAACTTTAAATTAAAAAGGGATCAAATGCGTAATGGAAATTTTTTATTTACTTCGGAATCAATGACCGAAGGCCATCCAGACAAGATCTGCGATCAAATTTCAGACGCTGTTTTGGATGAAATTTTAATTCAGGATCCGTTTGCCCGCGTTGCCTGTGAGACAATGGCTGGAGCGGGCTTTATTATTGTCGGCGGGGAAATTACTACTTCGGCGAAAGTTAACATTGATAAAATTGTCAGAAATGTTTTGAAAGACATCGGCTACACTAAACCAGAATATGGTTTTGATTATAAAAGCGTCGGGGTTTTAACTTCTGTTCATGAACAGTCAGCTGATATTGCCAAAGGAGTGAATAAAAAAAAGAAAAAATCTGTCGGCGCCGGTGACCAAGGAATGATGTCTGGTTTTGCCACAAATGAAACACCAGAATTTATGCCGCTTTCCATTATTCTTGCTCATCGATTAGCTAAGCAATTAACAGAAGTTAGAAAAAAAGGAATTCTTCCTTATCTTCGTCCAGATGGCAAAAGCCAAGTTACTGTTGCTTATAAAAACGGAAAACCAAAACAAATCAAAGCAGTCGTTATTGCGGCACAGCATAATCCTGATGTAAAATTAAGCAGGATTAGAAAAGATATTTTGAAAAAAGTCATTAAGCCGGTTTGCGGAAAATATTTGACCAAACAAACGAAATATTTTATTAACAATACTGGACGATTTGTTATTGGCGGACCAGTTGCTGATACCGGCTGCACTGGCAGAAAAATTATTGCTGATACTTATGGCGGAGTAGGCGGGCATGGCGGCGGCGCCTTTAGCGGCAAAGACGCAACCAAAGTTGATAGAACTGCTGCTTATATGGCTCGTCATATTGCCAAAAATATTGTTGCTGCCGGGCTTGCTGAAAAATGCGAAATTCAACTTGCTTATGTTATTGGCGGCACTGAACCGCTTTCAGTAATGATTGATACTTTTGATACAGGCAAATCAGAAGCAGATAAACTTTACCAATTAGTTAAGAAAAATTTTCCTTTGATGCCTTCTGAAATGATTGATTATTTAAATTTAAGAAAACCGATTTTCAAAAAAACAGCAAATTACGGCCACTTTGGCCGCAATATTTCTGGGTTTACCTGGGAAAAGACAGATAAAGCGAATGAATTAAAAAAAGCGTTGAAATAAAAACAATCACTTAAAAAATTAAATTTAAAAAAATATGGAAAAATATGAAAATGAATCGTCATTTTTAAAAATTGAAAAAATTAACGGGCCAAATGACAGCGAGATGTCGTTTTGTCCTGAAAGAGGTGGAATTATTAAGTCAATGAAAATTAAAGGCGTTGAAATATTATATATGGATGATGAAAGTTTTGTTAATTGCGCAAAAAATGTTAGAGGAGGGATTCCAATTCTTTTTCCAATGGCTGGTCCAAAAACAAATGAAGGACCGTTTTCTAATCCAAATTTTAAGCAGCATGGTCTTGCAAGAAATTCAAGCGATTGGGAAAATGAAGAAATAAAGAAAAATGAGTTTACTGAAATATTAGAATCAAACGATGAAACAAAAAAAGTATTTCCGTATGACTTTATTTTAAAAATGAAAGCAAAAATAGAAGACGATGGATCAATAACAATATCTCAAGAAGTCGAAAATAAAGGAGATAATGAAATGCCTATATCAATGGGGCTGCATCCATATTTTAATGTTCCGGAAGGGGAAAAAGAAAAAATTAAATTTGATTTTGATGGTGGAAAAAATATAGAGAAAGAAATTAAAGAATGGATAGAGAAGGGAGACGGCGATTTTTTAAAAAGAATTGATAATCCAAAAGAAGAAATTAAAATAACCATTCCTGGAATTGGAACAATAAAAATGAACATATCAGAAGAATATGAAAAAATATGGATTTGGATGCTTCCTGATCAAAATTTTATTTGTATTGAGCCGGTAATGCGTGATAATCAAAATGGCGAAATAGTTAATGGTCCGAAAATGATAAAATCTGGTAAAGTATTTTCAGCTGAGGTTAAATATTCTCTTGAGAATTAAGAAGATTGATATTATAAAACATTATGATATTTTTTAAATATGTCATCTTTGTCCCAACTCAAAAAAGAATTGAAGAAATTGTCTAATCCGAAGCAGGCGGAAATTTTGCAGAGATTTTTTAAAACTGGCAAAGGCGAATATGGAGAAGGAGATATTTTTCTGGGAATAAAAGTTCCAGTTCAAAGAAAAGTTGCGGCAAAATTTCAAAATCTTTCCTTAAAAGATATAGAAAAATTGCTTGAAAGTAAAATTCATGAGCATCGGATGATTGCTCTTTTTATTTTAATTAAAAAACATGAAAAAGCGGATGAGTGCGAAAAGAAAACGATTCTCAATTTTTATTTGAAAAATATAAAGAATATAAACAACTGGGATTTGGTTGATCTTTCCGCGCCGAAAATAGTCGGAGATTATTTAATGAAAAAATTAAAAGAAGGCGACCCAGCACATAATTATGTGCTGGGTCGCCTTCTCTGCAAACTTGCCAAGTCAAATAATTTATGGAAAAAAAGAGTTGCGATTATTTCAACATGGACTTTTATAAAAAATAATGAATTCAGCGAAACATTAAAAATTTCAAAAATTCTTATCGCGGATAAACATGATTTAATCCATAAAGCTGTCGGCTGGATGTTAAGAGAAATCGGAAAAAGAGACCAAAAAACCGAAGAAAAGTTTTTAAAAAAATATTATCTGAAAATGCCAAGAACAATGCTTCGCTATGCCATTGAAAGATTTGATGAAAATAAAAGAAAATTTTATTTAAAAAAATAATCGCATTATTCTTCCGGCAAAATTTGATAATAATTCAATAAAAATTTAGACAGTTCGCTGAAAGTTGAAGTTGTTGAATCAGCGGCAAAGCGAATTCCCTGAGGATTGTCTAATTTAATTAAAATAATAAATTTCGGATCAGGCACCGGGCCAAAACCAATAAAAGAATGAATAGTTTCATCAGAATATCCGCGTTTGTCTTTGCTTGGAACTTGAGCCGTTCCGGTTTTTCCGGCAATATGATAACCTTTAACGCCAGCTCTGTTGCCATAACCGTTTTTTATCACGCTAATCATCATCGCTGAAAGCCGATTGGCTGTTTGCGGCGAAATAACATGGCGGATAATTTTCGGCTCTATTATTGTTTCGTTTTTATCAAAATGAATAAATTTTTCAACAATATGCGGCTGCATTAATTTTCCGTTGTTGGCAATAGCAGAAACCGCAGTAATAAGCTGAAGAGGCGTTACTGCTACTCCCTGCCCAAAAGAAGCGGTGGCAAAATTAACATCGCTTTTTTTATTTTTTAAATTAGATAAATTTCCTCCCCGCTCTCCGGTAAGCCCGATTCCCGTCGGAACTTCAAATCCGAAATCCCGGACATATTTTTCAAATGCTTCCTTGCCTGTTTCTTCTTGGGCAAAAATAGCTCCGGTATTTAACGACTTTTCCAAAACCTGAGTCATTGTTTTTTTGCCGTGAGCTTTCAAATCCGAATTCCTGATATTATATCCGTTAACGCGGACAACTCCTTTGTCTTCATAGTAAGTTGACGGTGTTATCGCGCCGCTGTCCAAAGCCGCCGCCATTGTTATTAATTTAAAAATAGAGCCCGGTTCAAATTGATCCTGAATAATTGAATTCAAAAAAACATTCAAATCTTCTTCTTCAAAATATTTATTAGGATTAAAACTCGGCTGGCAGGCAACCGCGCGCAAAGCTCCGGTAACGGGATCCATAATAATAATTGACCCGCTTTCAGCTTCCCATTTTTCAATTAATTTTTTCAAAATTTCTTCGGTTTTAAACTGAATCGTCCGATCAATTGTCAGAACCAAATCGTCCCCGTCTTCAGCTGGCTCCGTATTTCTGTCGCTGATAGAAATCCATCGGCCGATTGTATCCCGCTCCGCTTCCAAAAATCCTGATTTCCCCTGAAGAATTTCATTGTGATATCCTTCAAGCCCGTACTGGCCTTTTTTCTTGTCATCGGAAAAACCGACAAAACCCAGAATATGCGACAATAAATTTTCCTCAGGATAATAACGCCAGCTTTCCGGAACCAAATACAAACCTTTGATATTCAAATCTTTAATTTTATTAACTGTATCTTCCTCAAGCTTGCGCTTGATAACTTCATACGGATCATCTGGCTTATCTAGTTTTGTTAATAATTCCTCCTCTGGAATTTCCAAAATGGAAGAAATTTTTTCAGCTGTTTCTTTCGGCTGTTCAATCTGGCGCGGAACAGCGTAAAGCATTTCCAAGTTTTTATTAACCGCCAAAGGATAAAGCTGGTTTGAATGCAAATCAGAAACAAAAATTTCCCCCCTTTCCGGAAAAAGCTCGCTATAAAATTCGCGCTGGTCTAATGCTAATTTAGCGTAAATATTATGTTGGAAAATCTGAAGATTTGCCATTCGCCAAACAATAATTACAGTAATAAAAAAAACAACGCCTATCAAAAAATAAACGCGCCAATTATCAGATCCTTCTCCGTTAGAACGGCAAAAAATAAATCTCTTTTTTTTAGAAATCATAGTTCAATTTTTTATCTTTTCGCAAATTCCCTGTCTCCTCCCCTCATATAGCTCACTTTTGATGTTTCCACTAAATTAAATTTTTCTTTCGCTCCCTGAAGATGATTGACTGACTGCAGTTCCGCCGCTTCTACTTTTAATTTTTGGTTTATCGCGCGAAGCTCTTCAATTTTTTCTTCGCAATTGCGGATCTGATATCCTTTTGCCGCTGTTTGATTTGCTTGCGCCAGATAAAAAAGACCCATAAGGCAAACAAGGCAAACAGTAACAAAGCCCAAAGTAACTTTACCGATAAAAATTTTGTTTTTGATTTTCTTTTTACATCTTCCAAGGCCTTTTTTGCTGGCTGGAATAGTGAATGAAATCATGTAAATACAATTTTAATAAAAAATAACTTATTTTTTGTGAATAAAAATCATATCTTTATCAAAGAATGATTTAAGATTTACGAATTATGATTTAAGAATTTTTTGTGGAACTTTGCTCCATTTTATTCATAAATCTTAAATCATGAATCATAAATCGCTTTTTCAGCTACCCGCAGTTTCGCGCTGCGGCTTCGCGGATTTTTTTCAACTTCTTCGGAAGTCGGAACGATTGGTTTTTTGGTGATAATTTTTAATCTGCCGATTTTGGATTGCTCTTTGAAAAATTGTTTGACGATTCTGTCTTCTAAAGAATGAAAAGAAATGATTGCGATTTTTCCGCTTGGTTCTAAAATTTCAATCGCTTGCGGCAAAACTTTTTTAATATTGTTTAATTCATCGTTAACGGCAATTCTCAGCGCTTGGAAAACTCTCGTCGCAAAATGAATTCGCTGGTGCCGAAACTGCGCCGGAATTGCTTGTCTGATAGCTTCAACTAATTGAAAAGTGGTTTTAATCGCCTTAATTTTTCTCTGTTCGCAAATCTTTTTAGCAATCCTCCGCGAAAATCTTTCTTCTCCATATTCCTGAAAAATCTTCACTAATTCTTTTTCCGGCAAAATATTAATAATATATTCGGCAGTTAAAAAAAATTTATTAAAGGAACAATATTGCATAATCAGCGGCTCATCTTTCTTAAACGAAAATCCCCTTCCACTCTCATCCATCTGCCAAGATGAAAAACCCAAATCCAGCAAAATTCCGTTTACCGGTTTAAAATTATTTTCCTCAACAATTTTTTTTAAATTTACAAAAGAATCATTAATTAAAATCACTCTATTTTTGATATTTGATTTTTGATTTTTGATTTTAGCCGCTTGTATTTTATATAATTCAACATCTATCTCAATTCCCAAAATTTTTCCATCAGGTTGAATTTTCTTTAAAATAGCGGCGCTGTGTCCTCCGCTCCCAAAAGTGCAATCAACAAAATTTTCATTTGCTTTTGGATCTAAATATTCTAAAACTTCTTTTAAAAGAACGGGAATATGAGACATAATCTTAAAACTTAAAACTTAAAACTTAGAACTTAGAACTTAGAACTTAGAACTTAGAACTTAGAACTTAGAACTTAGAACTTAGAACTTGTTTGCCCACAACTAAATCTGTTGAAAATAAAAAATATGAAACTTTCAAGTTATGAATTATAAGTTACAGGCTACAAGTTATATTCCCAAATCTGAAAGTTCTTCCGCCATATCCCCTATCGTTGATTCTGATTTTTGTTTGTAAATATCCCAGCGTGATTTGTCCCAAACTTCCAAGCGATTATAAACGCCAGTGACGATCGTCTGTTTTTTTAAAAAAGCGTATTTTTTCAAATAATCCGGAACTAAAATTCTGCCGGCGCTGTCCAATTCCACTTCCATTGCTCCGGCAAGCATCAGCCGCATAAAACCGCGGGCGTTTGATTGGCCAACCGGCAAATTCCCTAATTTCTCGGCTAATTTTTTCCATTCATTCATTGGATAAACAAAAAGACAGTTATCTAATCCGCGAGTGATAACCGCTTTCTTGCCCAAACCAGACCGGAACCGCGAAGGTATTGCCAGTCTTTTTTTACTATCAAGACTATGAATGTATTCGCCAATAAACATAATTTTTCCTCCTCTGTTATTCCCGCAGAGGCGAGAATCTAATTATCCACAAATTTAATAGCTTATCCCCACTTTTATCCACTTTTTGACACTATACTTTTATTATACTCCACTTAGATAAAATGTCAAGACACTAATATACACTTGTCAAAATTAAACAAATGCTTTATTTTAAAGCATTTGTTAAATAATCATTAATTTTATTATTTTTATCCAAATTTTTTATCCACAATTTATTCACATTTTTTAAAGTTTAAAATACCAGAAGGCGACATACGCGAATGTTGCCTTCAATAAATTTACAAATCGGGGTTGACCCAGCTCTAGATTTTAAGTAAATATAACGAAAAAGGAAAGCCAAAATTAAATTAGGATGATCAAACTATAAATAGATAATTTTTCTAAAATCTGGGGCTGGGTTGACACCTTTCCATAAAAGTATTATTATAAAAATAGCCATTAGGGCTGTTTTTAAAAACTGTTGATAACTATTATAAAATCAATTTAAAGAAAAAATATGAACATCATCAAAAAAATAATTACTTTCTTAAAAGATGTCAGATTAGAACTGAAAAAAGTTACCTGGCCGACAAAACAAGAAGCGACAAAACATACAATCACCGTAATTGCCGTCAGCATCATCGCCGCCGCTTTCCTCGGAGGAATAGATTTTTTATTTAATTATTTAATTGATAAATTTATTATCTAAAAATTTTAAAATTCTTTAATCGAATTGATTTAAAATTAGAAAATAATTAAAAAATAATAATTACATGCAGCAAAAATTAAAAACGCAAATAGATTATTGGAAAAAATCAGCTCAAAGGGATTTAGACACAGCCCAAGTTTTATTTAAAAACAAACGTTATGATTCCTGTCTTTTCTTTTGTCATTTATCGTTAGAAAAATTGTTAAAAGGATTAGTGGTAAAACAAACTAAAAAAGCGGTTCCGTATATTCATCATTTAGAAAAATTAACAATTTTAGCAGAATTAACATTAACAGAAGAACAAATAAAAAATTTAAGAGTTATTACTGATTTTAATATTGCTGGACGTTATGATAAATTTAAATTTGCTTTTTATGAAAAATGCACAAAAGAATATACAGAAAAATATTTTGATATTACTAAAAAATTATTTCCATGGTTAGAAAAAAAATACCAAAAAAATTAGAAGAAAAAATTCAAGAATATATTGAAGTTTTAGAAAAAGATAAATTACCTATTAAAAAAGTGATACTTTTTGGCTCTTACGCCAAAGGCACTCAACACAAATGGAGCGATGTTGATTTGTGTATTATCTCGCCAAAATTTAAAAATGCTTTTGACGCACTGCATTATTTGTCATTAAAAACAATTTTCGATATGAAATATACCATTGAACCGATTGGATTTAGTCCGAGGGATTTTCAAGATAAATACAGTTCGCTTATTCAGGAAATAAAAACAACCGGAATTGAAATAGATGTTTGAAGTTATGCGAAATAATTTTTAAAATTTCTTTTAAAGGTCGCGCATAACTTTCGCTATACGATATATTATAATTAAGGAATAAAAATATATTAGAGTCAGAAAAATTTGAAAGTGGCGCGTCATCCCAAGATAACGAAATATCTGTTCTTTTAAAAAAGCTTAAATTTACTGGCGAAATCTGGGATTTTGAAATGAGAGAGCAAGAAATCAAAGAAAGAGGAGCTGAATTACCAGAAAATATTGAAGGATTAAGAAAACAATGCTTGCAACGAAACAAAGAAAGATTGGAAAATCTAATTTCTTCAGCAAGAACTGATAGGTATAAAAAAGAAAAACAAATAGAATTAGATGAAATAAAAAAGCGTCTTGAAGAAATTGAATAATAAATTTCGTTGGTCTTACGCAGAAACAAATTTATAAATCCGTCTTTGATGGTTAAAAAAATACGCAGTAGGGGCGTATCGCAATACGCCTCTACGCAATACACATTTTTATGTCCCAAAATTTTTAAAACAATTAGACAAAACTTTTTCAATTTTATAAGTTTTTAATTTACTATTATGCCAAAGCAAATAGGCGACCTTGAAAAAAAATGGTATGTCCTTCATACTTATTCCGGATATGAAGATAATGTTTCTAGAAATTTGAAACAGCGTATTGAGTCAATGGGAATGGAGGATAAAATTTTTAGTGTCTTGGTCCCAAAAGAGAAAAAAATAAAAATTAAGAATGGCAAACGCAAAACCGTTGAAGAAAGAATTTTTCCCGGTTATGTTTTGGTGCAAATGATTGTTACTGACGACTCGTGGTATGTAGTCAGAAATACTCCGAATGTCACCGGATTTATCGGTTCAGGAACAATTCCTACTCCAATTTCCGAAGAAGAAATTAAAACTTTACAGAAAAGAATGGGTGTTTCCGAACCAAAATATAAAATTGATGTTGTTGTCGGCGAAGCAATTAAAATTATTGACGGACCCTTTAAGGACTTTGACGGAAAAGTGAACGACATTGATCCGGACAGAGGAAAAATTAAAGTTCTAGTTTCAGTTTTCGGGCGGGAAACGCCGGTTGAATTGGACTTTTTACAGATTAAGAAAATATAATTATGAAGAAAATTAAAACTATAATTAAATTACAGATTCCGGCTGGAAGCGCAAATCCAGCGCCGCCAATCGGACCGGCTTTAGGACAGCATGGATTAAATATTCAAGAATTCTGTGTCCGTTTTAATGATGCTACAAAAAGCCAAAAAGGAGATATTGTTCCGGTTGAAATTTCTGTTTTTGAAGACAGAACTTTTGATTTTGTTTTAAAAACTCCGCCGGCTGCCGAGCTTCTTAAAAAAGCGGCGAATATCAAAAAGGGGTCTAAAGTCCCCCATCGGGATAAAGTTGGCAAAATAACTAAAAATCAAGTTCGCGAAATCGCCGAGAAAAAAATGCCCGACTTAAACGCCAATGACATTGAACAAGCAATGAAAATAGTTGAAGGAACGGCAAGGAGCATGGGAATTACTGTTGAAAAATAATTTCATTGAAAATTCTTAAACTTTATAAAATGAATAAATCTGATAAAAAAACACAACTTGAATTTGATAAATCAAAAATCTATGAAATAGATGAGGTTTTGGATTTAGTAAAGAAAAATTCCAAGGCAAAATTTGACGAATCAGTGGAAGTTCATATCCGTTTGGGAATTGATCCGAAAAAATCAGACCAGCAAATCAGAACCTCGGTCGCTTTGCCGCACGGAACCGGCAAGAAAAAAAGAGTTGCCGCTTTTATTACTCCGGAAAAAATAGAAGACGCGAAAAAAGCCGGAGCTGATTTAATTGGCGGAGAAGATTTAATTAATGAAATTAAAGAAAAAGGCCAGTGTAATTTTGACGCGGCGGTGGCAATGCCTGATATGATGAGACAGTTAGCTTCAATCGCCAAAATTTTAGGTCCGCGTGGATTAATGCCTTCTCCAAAAAGCGGAACAGTGACTATGGAAATCGGCAAAGTGATTAAAGAATTGAAAAAAGGAAAGGTGGATTTTCGCAACGATGAATCAGGAAATATTCATTTGAGCATCGGCAAAGTTTCTTTTGACTTGGAAAAATTAAAAGAAAATTTCAACGCTTTTATGGAAGTTTTAAAAGACGCCCGCCCAAAAGGAATAAAAGGAGAATTTATTAAAAATGTGAGTGTTTCCTCAACAATGGGAAAAGGAATTAGGGTGAAAGTTTAAAAACTTATATTTTCTATTATTCTTATTTTTTTGTCATTCCTTTTTTTTGTTATTCCTGCGAAAGCAGGAATCTACTATAAAAGTAGATTCCCGTTTTCACGGGAATGACAGAAGATAAATTTCTGTTATTTTAAAATAAAATAAAATAAGAAGGAAGAAAAATGAAAAGGATGAAAAAAATGAATGAAGGAATAGAAAAAACAAAATGGTGGAAAGCTACGAAAATTGAAGGACTACCGATAACTTGGGGGGCTATCGCAATAGTAATATTATTTGTTGTTGCAATAACACTATTAATTGTAGAGTAAAGAAAAAAGAACGGAATTTGTAGAAAAAGAACCTGATTTTGAATTAGAAAGAATAAACAACGAAACAATTAATATACTAAGACCAGGCGACAGAGAAATTTTAAGAATATTCTTTGGTTAATCAAAGAATAACAAAAAAAACAAACAAACAGCTTCTAAATAGAAGCTTCTTTTTTTTATTTGAAAATGTGGTATAATTAAGATGATATTGGATATTTTCCTTGTTCGAAAAAACAATCTATTGTATAATAAAAACGATTATGGAAAAAAGAAACATAAAAATTCAAACAGAAAATTTACGGGTTGAAGCAAAAGAATTAGTTGCCGCGCCAAAAGAAACAAAAGGCGCTTTTTGTGATACTTTTGTTTACGAACCGGAAAATATACAGGAGCAGGCGCTGGGAAATCTTTATATCGTCGGCGGAATTTCAAATAAGCTCGCCAACAATTCTTCTTATTTAGTAAATCTTTTAGCTTCAATCGTTAAAAAGGATTATTACGCCAATCCAAAAAGAAATCCTTTTGAGGCCTTAGAATCCGCGCTTCATAAAGCCAATATGACTTTGGCTGATTTTACCGAGTCCGGAAATACATCATGGATCGGCAATCTTGATATGGTTGTCGCTGTCTGGCAGGATAAAATACTTCATTTTTCTTTGGCTGGAAAAATTAAAGTTTATCTTCTTCGCAATAATGAAATTACCGACATCGGACAAAATTTATTAAAAAGCGAAACAAAGCCGCATCCTTTTAAAACATTCGCCAATATTGCCAGCGGCTCTTTGGAAGAAGGAGACAAAATAATTTTTGCCACTCCGGCGATTGCCCATGAATTTTCATCCGGAACATTAAAAAATATTTTCTCTATTGAAACAAGCGAAGGCGCTCTGAAAAAAATTGAGGACTTTTTCCGAAAAGAAAAAAACAAAGAAAATCTGGGAATGCTGACTTTAGAAATAAAAAAGGAAGTTTTGCCCAAAGAAGAAATTACTCTTCCTAAAATTAAGATTGAGCAGGAACAAGAGATTGAAAAATATAAAAAAGAAATTATTGAAAAACCAAAATCAGTTGGCGACCAAATTCAAGAAAACGGAAAAAAATTAACATTGGAAAATATTCTTGGCGAACGCTTTGAAGAAAAATCAGAAAAAGCTCCTGAAGAAGAAAATCCAGAAGAAGAAACTTTTGAAAAAGAATTTGATCAAGAAAATGAAGAACTTGAAATTAAGCAAAGTAAGCCAACGGTTTTTGAAAAAGTAATAGACAAAAAAGAGATAGCTTCCGCTAAAATTTCTTCGCTTTCTTTATCTTTTAAAAATGTTTTGATAAAATTAAAAGAATTGATTTTAACTTTAGTAAAATCAATAAAAGCAAAATTAGTTCCGGCAATAAGTTCAATTTTTAAAAAAATTTCCTTTATATTGAAACCCGAAGGCGATATTCCGGAATATCGCCCGCGAGAAACCCACGACGAATCTATAGAAGAAAGCGACATTACGGAATATCGCCCGCAAAAATCAAGATTGTTCGCAACAACGATAAAAAATAAAATTTTCAAATCGCGGTATCTCCAAAAAATAAAACAAAAATGGAATTCCTTTCCAGCTTCTAGCCGTCTCCTTTTAAGCACTTCACTTATTTTAATAATCCTTTTTGCCGGAAGTGTGATGCTTTTGTCTCAGAAAAAAACTCACGAAATAAATTTAAACCGCTATAGCGAAATCTTGTCTGAAGCAAATCAAAAAGAAGACCAAGCTGAAGCAGCTATGATTTATCAAGATGAAATAAAGGCGAGAAAAATACTGAAAGAATCGCAAGAACTGCTCGGACAAATTACCGGTTCGGATTATCTTCAGGAAGAAGTCAAAGAGTTAGAAGCGAAAATTCAAGAGCAATTGAAAAAATTAGATCATCTTGTTGAAATTTCCGAACCGAAAATAGTTTATGATTTTAAAAAATTAAAACCTGAAATTGAAACCAAAGAGCTTCTTAATCTAAACAATATTTTATTTTCTTACAATCCTGCTAATAATAAAATTTACAAATACGATTTATCGGAAAATGTCGGTCTAACAGTTGAAGCGGATTCCAACGGCTTGGGACGATTGCAAAAAGGAACCGCCTTGACTGATAACCGCCTCGCCTTTTACACTGACGCGCCTGGCATAGCCGTGTTTAATTCAGATCGCGATGAATTGAAAAAAGTAGATACGGTTTTGGCTCAGGAAATTTCTTTGGAAAACCTTAAAGATATTTCAAGCTATGGAGCAAATATTTATTTTTTGGATGCCAGAAATAATCAAATTTGGAAACACTCGCCGATTCTAAGCGGATTTTCAAAAGCAAAACCTTGGATAAAGCCGAATGAAGAATCTGATTTCAGCAACGCGGTTTCTTTGGCAATTGACGGAGCGATTTACATTTTAAAACAAGACGGAACAGTTTTAAAATATTTGTCCGGATATAAAAAAGAAGGATTTATTTTAAGCGAGTTGACTCAGTCAATCAGCCAGCCGACAAAAATTTACACTCTTCCCGGATACGCTAATCTTTACATCCTTGAACCGGAAAACAAAAGAGTTTTAATTTTTGACAAGCAAGGTAAAATCATTGCTCAATATTTCAGCGAAAAATTTAATGATCTGAAAGATTTGGTTGTTTTGGAAAAAGAAAAGAAAATTTATTTACTAAACGGAACAGAAATTGTTGAGATTGGAATAGAAAATTAAAATTAATCTTCTATAGTCATTACGAAAGGATAATTTTTATCCTTTCTTTTTTTTATCTTATGGCGCAATAGTAGATTCCCGCCTACGCGGGAATGACAAAAAAGTGTATAAATTGTGGATTTGCTGTGAATTTCAAGAGGATAACAAGAGGATAAAAGAAATAATTATGGCGATTGTTTAAAATTTTAATTTATAGTATAATAAGAAGGCAACAATATATATTGTTGCCTTCTGGACTGGACAAAAATACTATGGCAGAAAATAAAAAAGAAAATTTTTCAAACAGCGGCATAAAAAACAGCGCCAATCGTTTGCCGCCGCAAAATATTGAAGCCGAACAATCAATTCTCGGCTCTTTAATGTTGTCCAAAGAAGCGATTATCAAAATTGCTGATTTGATCAAGCCAAAAGATTTTTATCACCCGGCTCATGAAACTATTTATGAAACAATTATTGATCTTTACGAAAATCGCGAACCGATTGATCTTTTAAGTTTGTCCAACCGACTCAAAGAAAAAGGTAAACTTGAAGAAATCGGCGGACAAAGCTACCTAACCACTTTAGTAAATTCGGTTCCCACCGCCGCTCACATTGATCATTATGGAAAAATCGTCCAAAAAAAATCCACCCTTCGGCGGCTGATTGACGCGGCTTCGCAAATTGTTAATCTTGGTTATGATGAAGAAAAAGAAGCTGATGTTTTGCTTGACCAAGCTGAACAAAAAATTTTTAATGTTTCCCAGAATTATCTTCATCAGGATTTTTCGCCGATCAAGCCGATTCTTGAAGAAGCGTTTGACCGTATTGATGAACTTCATAAAAATAAAGGAAAGCTGCGCGGACTGCCGACCGGCTTTTATGAATTAGATAATATTCTGGCTGGCCTGCAAAATTCAAATTTAATTATTCTGGCCGCCCGTCCGTCTTTGGGGAAAACATCTTTAGCAATGGACATTGCCCGGAATGTCGCCACCCGGGAAAAAATTCCGGTTGGAATTTTTTCTTTGGAAATGTCCCAGGAAGAATTGATTGACCGTCTTCTCTGCTCACAGGCGAATATTGATCTTTGGAAATTACGAACCGGCCGCCTTTCAAGTGAAGGAGAAAATGACGATTTTTCCCGAATCGGACAGGCAATGGGCGTACTTTCCGAAGCGCCGATTTTTATTGACGACGCAGCTTCATCTTCAGTAATGGAAATGAGAACAATGGCGCGGCGTTTGCAAGCCGAACACGGATTAGGATTAATTATTGTTGATTATATTCAAATGATGAAATCCCAGTCAAGTATTGAAAACCGCGTTCAGGAAATCAGCGAAATTTCCCGTTCTTTAAAATCTTTGGCGCGCGAATTAAAAATTCCGGTTCTGGCGCTTTCCCAGCTTTCAAGGGCAATTGAATCGCGCGAAGGCCAGTTTCCCCGCCTTTCTGATTTAAGGGAAAGTGGATCTATTGAACAGGATGCCGATGTTGTTTTATTTATTTACCGCGAAGACAAAGTTAAAAAAGATACAGAGCAAAAAAATGTCGCTGACATTGTTATCGCCAAGCATCGTAACGGACCAGTCGGCCAAGTCAAATTATATTTTAATGAAAACTACGCAAGTTTTAGAAATTTAGAGAAAAGAAGAACAGAGTAAAATTTTATGTTTCCAAATTGCATCCAAAATCTAATCAATGAATTTTCCAAACTGCCCGGCATTGGTCCAAAAGCCGCTGAGCGGATAGTTTTTTATTTGCTTGAAAAACCCAAAAAAGAAGTTAAAACATTTATCCAAGCAATGATTGAAGTAAAAACAAAAACAAAAATCTGCAGGCAGTGTTTTAATGTTTCAGAAAACGAACTTTGCCGGATTTGTTCGGATTCAAAAAGGGATAAAACAATAATTTGCGTTGTTGAAAACGCCTTGGATATTATTCCTTTGGAAAAAACCGGGCAATTCAAAGGCCTTTACCATATTTTAGACGGCAAAATTGAGCCGAGCAAAGGAATTACTCCTGAAAAACTGCGTATTAAAGAATTAATGTCCCGAGTTGAAAAAGAAAAAATTAAAGAAGTTATTATTGCCACTAATCCGACAACCGAAGGCGAAACAACCGCTTTGTATTTAGTCCGCTTGTTAAAACCTTTAGATATAAAAATAACCCGGATTGGCCGGGGTTTGCCTACTGGAGCAAGTTTAGAATATGCTGACGAGACAACTTTAAGCAGCGCGCTAATTGGGAGGAGAGAATACTAACCTTTCAAATTGAAAACTGAAAACTAAAAATGAAAAACGACAAAGAAAAATTTAAAAAGTAATTTAAATAATTTTAGATTTTAGATTGTCGTTTTTAGTTTTTCATTTTAAGTTTTTCATTTCCTTAATCTCCACAATTTCCACCTCCGTATAATACTGCCTGTGTCCTTTTTTTAAATTATATCTTTTTTTCGCTTTGTGTTTAACAATTTCAACTTTTTTTGCTCGCGCTTGCTTTAAAAGTTTTCCCTTAACTTGCGCGTTTTTAACCAGAGGTTTTCCAATCTCTGTTTTTTTATTTTTTTCAACTAATAAAACATTATCAAAAATAACCTCATCGCCTTCTTTGGCGTTAAGTTTTTCAACTTTAATTTTATCGCCTTTGGAAATTTTATACTGCTTCCCGCCAGTTTTAATAATTGCTAACATAAATTTTGTCATTCCCGCGTAGGCAGGAATCTACTATTAAAATAAGTAATAATTTTTATCGAATGTAAAATTATAAACGAAAAATTCAAAATATTCTTCTGCTAAATTATATTTATATTATATCAAACTTTCAAAAAAATAGCAAGAGCTGATCTTAAAACCCAAAACTTACAACTTAAAACTTCAGATTTTAGATTTGAAGCCTTTTATCAAGATTATTTTGCTGCATTTTATCTATCGCGAAAAGCAGTCCTAATTCTACCATAAAAAACATCAAAACTTTGTCGTTAAAAAGTGTTACATCAAAAAAACTATAGCCCAAAATCCAGATCAAGAAAACACCGAAGCAAAGAGCGTAAAACTTATATAAATTATCCGGCGATTTTCTGAAAATCATCCAGGATTTTTTCAAAATAAAATATAAAATTGCCAGAAACGCCAGAATTCCCAGAATTCCGGTTTCGGTGGCAATATCAAGATATAAATTATGAGCTGAAGATCCGCGTTTTGCCGCAGAAATATTTTGGTCTAAAGCCAATGGATAATTTCCGATTCCGATTCCCAAAATCGGATGGCGCACAATAGAAAAAATCGTCTGCCGCCAAATTTCAATCCTTCCTTTATTTGAAACTTCATCTATATCAGAAATTGAACGGGCGCGCTTGAAAAAAATTAAAGAGTCGCTGGAAATATCCTGTCCCGACTGCCATGATTGAAATTTATAAAAAACAGGCGGATAAAAAACAGAAATCGCGAATAACAGAAAAAATAAGATTAACGGAACAAAAACGCGGCGAGACAAAAACGGTTCTATTTGTTTAAAAAATAAATAAAATAGGATCATTAAAGGAAAAATAATACTTAACCAGGCGCCTCTTGAACCGGATAAAATTATTCCAAGAATTGATAAAATAAAAAAAGTTTTTAGAATTTTTCTTTTCTGAATGTCTTTTTGAAAAAATTTCAGGAGAATTAAAAACAAAGGCACGGAAAAAATACAAATCATCGCAAATGAATGAGAATCAGGCATAATTGAAAAAAGCCGCAAGGTCGGCGGCGCCGAATCATAATAAGAAAACCAGGTATTTGAATAAGTCATAAGTTCGCCTAAATTTTTTCCGTAAAAAACAGTGGAAACATTTTCCGCCCAGAATTGCCAAAAAGCGTAAAGCGGATATTTTAAAACAGACAAAAGCTGAAAAAAACCGATAATAATTGTTAATCCTCCGGCAACAGCCAGCGCTTTTATTGCGCGCAGAAAACTTTTTTTCGTTTTGATAATGTTAACGATTAAAATATAAAATACAAAAATGTTAGCCAAAAAAAGAATTTTTTTAACGCCGGCAACAATATCTTCAGCAATAATTAAAGATAAAATACTAATTAATAAAAAGGCAAAAAGAAATAAATAAAATTTTGAAGAGCAGATACTGACAAAAAATTTTTTAAAATACTTCAGCCAATTTATCGGACTGCGCCCAGCGGTTTTGAAAAACCAAACAAAAAATAAAACTGCCAAAAGTATCCGCCAAGAAGCCATTGAATCAAAATTTTCTTTAATCGGCAAAGCGATAAAAAGCGGAATAGAAGCGATAAGCAATATCAGTGAATTTTCCAAAGGATGCAAAAGAATATAAAAAAATAAAAGAGCGGTTAAAAACAAAGCTGCCTCGCGCGGAATAAATCCAAAAGAAATAAGAGCGACAATGATAATTTCAAAAAGAAATATTAATTTTAGAGAAGTAATTTTCATATTCTTAAATACTTTATGCTATCCAATGTTTCTCTGGCGCATTTTTCCCAAGAGAATTTTTTAACTTGCTGAAATCCTTTTTCAATTAAATCTTTTCTTAAATTTTCATCAGTCAATCCTTTATAAATTGCCTGGCTTATTTCTTCAGTATCAGTCGTGTTTTTTACAAAAATAGCCGCGTCTCCAGCCACTTCTGGAATTGAACCAGTTTTATTTGTAATTACTGGCGTGGCGCTCGCCATTGATTCCAAAATCGGCAAGCCAAAACCTTCATAATCAGAAAGCCAAATAAACAAAGAAGCGAAATTATAAATCAAAATCAAATCTTCATCAAAAAGATAATCTTTTTTAATAATCGCATTTCTTTTTAAAAAATTATTTGTTTTCTGAATTTGTTTTTCTATATCAACAAAAGGATAAGTGTGATTTTTGCCGATAATTAAAAACTGATAATCCGGCAAATTCAATTTTTCAAACGCTTTAATAATTTTGGAAAGATGCCTGCGATTGAAAATTGAACCGATATAAAAAACAAATTTATTTTTTATACCGTATTTTTCTTTTATTTTTTTAATCTTTTCTGAATCGTCAAATTTATAATTATCTTGAACAGCAGCAGAATTATTCTGCGGCAAAAATTGCACAGATTTTTTTTTGAAACTCTCCCCCACTCCCAAAGGAGTAACTTTAATTTTTTCTGGATTTACTTTGTAATATTTAATAATTTCATTTTTTGAAAAATTTGAAGGAGTAAAAATAATTTCTGCTTTTTTCGCCGCGCAGAAAGACATTTTTCTCAAAAGAATTCTATTAGACAATGAAAACCATTCGGGACGCGCTTCGTAAGAAATATCATGAATCGTCACCGCTGATTTTATCGAACAAAAAAAAGGTAAAAGATAAGAAGGCGAAAAGAAAAAAATCGGATGGTCTTTTTTTAAAGCCGCCAGCAAAGTAAAATGCTGCCAAAAAGCATTGCTTTTTAAATTAATTGGATTTTTAATAATTTTTTTAATGAAGTTTCGGCTCTTTAAAATTTTATCTTCTGGAATTGAATTTTGAAAATACAAAATAAAACGAAGGTCTTTTTCGCCTTTCCAGTATTTTAGTAAATTTATTAAATACCGGCCCACCCCGGTTTTTTGCCCTTCCAAGCTACGGGCATCAATAGCAATTGTCATAAAATTATGATTTAAAATTTATAATTTTCCTGTTCGTCCCAGATAAAAATCCTCCATTCCTTTCATCACTGCTTTCGCCCATATTCTTTTTTCGGGAATGAAAATAAATTTAATTATTTGTTTGATTAGAATCCAAAAACTATTAAGATAAACGCAAAAACGAATTAAAAAAGAGCCGTTTCTTTTGGCTAAATAAAGCCCGTTACGAGTGTGATAATAAACATAGCTGGAAGATCCGGACTTGGTGCTTCGCGATACTTTGTGGTAAATTTTTGCTTTTGGCGCAACAATTATTTTCCAACCGTTTTTTTTGGCTTTTAAATTCCAGTCAGCATCTTCATAATACAAAAAATATCCGTTCCACATCAAGCCGATTTTCTCAATAACTTCTCTTTTAATCAAAAGAGCGCAACCAGTAAAATAATCAACTTCAAAAGATTCATTTGGCAAATTTTCAACAGAGTCAATCTGATTATAATAAAGATGAGTTCCTTTATTCAAGAGACGATTTATTTTTCCGCCCAGAAACCAAATTCTGTCTTTGTGATCATAAAAATTTATTTTTGGGCCAAGCATTCCAATCTTTTTATCGGACTTGGCGGCTTTTATTAATTGCGTTAAAAAATCCTGCTTAACTGTCGTATCGTTATTCAAAAGCAAAATATAATCTGCCTGATTTTCCAAAGCGTATTTTATCCCGACATTATTTCCTCCGGCAAATCCCAAATTATTTTGATTTTCCAAAAAAATTAAATCCTCGTTATGCCCTGAACAAAAAATTTTCAATCGCAAAACCGATTCGTCTGTTGAACCATTGTCAACCAAAACAATCTGATAATTCAGATAATCAATCTTTTTCAAGCTTTCAAGGCACTCAATCGTGTCTTTCCAGCCGTTCCAGTTTAAAATAATAATAAAAACTTTTGGTTCCATACAATCATTTTATCACAAGAAAAATACTTGGGCAAATTTTAAAAATATTTATCATTAAAAGAAGGCGACATTAGCCAATGTCGCCTTTCTAAGATAGAATATCGCCTTCAAATATTTATTTTATCTCTTCTTCCATTGCGGAGCTCTTCTTGCTTTTTTTAATCCTGGTTTTTTTCGCTCAACTTTTCTTGGATCGCGTTTTAAAAATCCAGCTCGTTTTAATTTTTTCTTTAATTCAGAATCACAAACAAGCAGCGCTCTGGCAATTCCGTGACGAACCGCTTCTGCTTGGGCTTTTGAGCCGCTTCCTTTTACTTTTATTGAAATACTAAACTTGTCTAAATTTTTTGTAAGTTTTAGCGGTTGTTGAACAATAATTTGCTGTTCAAGCGTTGGAAAATATTTTTCAAAAGGCATTTCATTGACGACAAAATCAACCTTCTCTTTTTTTGAAGAATAAAGGCGAACTTGCGCAACGGCTGTTTTTCTTCGGCCAATTCCAGCAAAATATTTTTCTTTTTTCTCTTCTTTTTTCTCTTCTTTCTTTTTTTCTTCCCTAACCTTCTCTTCTTCCTTCACAACTTTTTTCACAACTGATTTCTTCGCTGGTTTTGCTTTAACTTTTTTAATTTTTTTAGATTTTTTTTCTGTTATCATAATTTATTCTTATCTATTATTTAAATCTCCCTTCATAAGGATTCTCTTTTCCTTTAAAAGATTTTAATCGTTTTATCATATGAGCTCTTAATTTATTTTTAGGCAGCATTCCCCAGACAGCTTTTCTCAAAACCGCCGATGGATTTTTCTCAAATAATTTTCCGTAAGAAATTTCTTTAATGCCGCCCGGATAGCCGGTATGATGATAATAAATCTTTTTCTCTTCCTTGTTTCCGCTAACTTTAATTTTATCAATATTCACCACAACAACAAAATCTCCTCCGTCAATATGCGGAGCAAAATCAACTTTCCCCTTTCCTCTTAAAAGCAAAGCAACCTCTGTCGCTAATCTGCCCAAAATTTTTCCCTCAGCGTCAACCAAATGCCACTGCCTTTCAGGCGTTATTTTTTTATTAGTTTTTTTATTATTTGTTGCCATATTTTTAAAGAATTAAACAATCTGTCATTCCCGCGAAAGCGGGAATCCAGTATTGAAATTGTTTTTTTACATAAACTGGATTCCCAATCAAGTTGGGAATGACAGTTTTTATACGATTTAAAATTTTTATTCCTACACCAATTCAATCCTCGCTATTTTTGCCGCGTCGTTTTTTCTGAAGCCAAGTTTAATAATTCTAAGATAACCTCCTTTGCGGTTGGCGTATTTCGGAGCAATTTTATTGATTATTTTTTTAGCCGACTGATCGGAAAAAATACTGTGAATTTTTTTCTTGGAAGCTAAATCATTTTTTTTCGCTGCGGTAATTAATTTTTCCAAAAACGGTTTAATTTCTTTCGCCTTCGCTTCAGTGGTAATAATCTTTTCTTTCAACACAATAGCCGTAGCCAAGCTTTTAAATAAAGCTTTTCGTGATGCCTGATTTCTCTTTAATTTTCGTCCTTTTTTTAATTTTTTCATAAAAAAATCATTCAATATCTATTTAAATCCAAGAAGATAAGTATTTTTTCACGAAGATTTAAGCCCAGCACCTAATTTTACTTTTAATACCATTAAACAAAATAAAATTTACTTTTTCGAAAAAACACTATTATAGTGGAACTGAGGCGAGCAACTGAGTGAAAAAATATTTGTCTTCTTGGATTATTAAAATTAAAATTTTATTCCTTTAATGTTAATCCCAAATTTCCCAGCGCTCTTTTAATTTCCTTCACTCCTTTATCGCCCATTCCCTCAAGATTTTTTATTTTCTCTTCATTCTTCTTGACAATTTGCCCTACATTTTTAATCTTATTCTCTTTTAAAATATTAATTGTTCTTGTGGATAATTTTAATTCATCTATTCCCTTTTTCAAAAAATCTTCGTCTGTTTTTTTGTCCGTCTTCTCTTTAATTTTTTCTTCTTTTTCTTTTTTTTCTTTTTTAATCTCTTTGCTCTTCGCTTCTTTCGCTTCTTTCTCTTCTTTCTCGCGGTCTTTTATTTCTTCTATTTCAGCAAAAACATTAAATTGTTCAACCAAAATCGCCGACGCTTTTTTTAACGCCTCTTTCGGAGTGATAGAGCCGTCTGTTTCAATGTCTAAAATTAATTTATTATAATTAGTCATCTGTCCGACACGCATATTTTCAACCTTGTAGCTTATTTTCCGAATCGGGCTGAAAATAGCGTCAACAGCAATATTTCCAATGCCAAGCTTATTTTTCTCCCGCTGTTCAATTGAAGCATACCCCAAACCTTTTTCAATTTGCATTTCCATTTCTAAAACCGCGTTTTTATCAGTGAGAGTGGCAATATGTAAATTTTTATTGGCGATTTCCACTTCAGAAGAAGTTTTAATGTCTGCCGCTGTTACTTTTCCTTCACCTTTTGCCTTGAGAGTAATTTTTGCCGGTTCGTCAGTAAACATTTTAAATTTAATTTGCTTAAGATTTAAAATAATTTCCACGACATCTTCAAAAACTCCGGAAAGAGTGGAAAATTCATGTTCAGCTCCGTTGATTTTTACCGAAGTAATCGCCGCACCCGGCAAGCTGGAAAGAAGAATTCTTCTGAAAGCGTTTCCCAAAGTCATTCCATAGCCGGGAAAACAAGATTTTATTTCAAAAGACGCCAGATTACCCTCTTCTTTAATAATTTTTGGTTTCTCCGGCAAATTAATTGTTGTTTGCATAATTTTGATTCCTTTTAACGAATGCTATTTTGATTAAAAAACATCCGAGTATTAAATATTTATTTTTATCTAGAATAATGTTCCACCACCATTTTAATATCAGCGCCTAAATCCACTTCTTTGGCGAGAGGAAGTCCTGTTATTTTAGCTTCTAATTTTTCTTTGTTTAACAAAATCCACGCCGGCGCGTCATATCCTTTTAAAGTTTTTTCAATTTCTTTAAAAACAATTTTATTTTTGCTCTGTTCTTTCGCTGCTATCAAATCCCCTTCTTTGACCTGATAAGACGGAATATTAACCAATCTCCCGTTTACCGTAAAATGCCCGTGCGTAACCAATTGCCGCGCTTTTGTTCTGGAAGAAGCAAATCCGCTTCGGTAGACAGCATTGTCAAGCCGCGTTTCTAAAATAGTTAAAAACGCCTGATTGATATTTTCTTTCTTGGCGCTAGCCGCTTGAAAATATTTTCTAAATTGTTTTTCAAGAAGCCCGTAAATTCTTTTTATTTTCTGTTTTTCCCGAAGCTGGGCGCCATATTCGGAAATCGCCCGCCGTCTTTTCGCCCCATGCGCTCCAGGCGCGTAAGGCCGCCTGACCATTGAACATTTCGGCGAATAACAACGTTCCCCTTTTAAAAAGAGTTTCTTTCCTTCTCGTCTGCATTGTTTACATTTTGGATTAAGATTTCTAGCCATAATTAAAATGATTTATAAATTACGATTTAATATTTTTTTTTGATTAATTTCTTTTTGGTAGTTTTTTGGCATAATGAAAATTTAAAATTACTCGGTGAATTTGAAAGTGGAAACTATTTGATCAATTATTTTTGGTTTGGTAATTTCATTATCTAATATGCATTTATCATACGCTTTCTGAATTTCTTGATTGTTAATTGGCAAATAATTTGAGCAATTAGGATATGGCACGGCGAAAGATACAACAAAACATTCTTTATTTCTTATTGCAGTATAATTATAGGTTGTATAAGCTGTTCCTGCTGCTGCGCTACCTGTTTCTTGCAAACAAAAAGGTATGTCATTTACGGTTATTATTTCCGTGGGACAATTATTAACAAAATTAGCATAATCGCATTGTATTACTTCTGTCTTTGGCTGCAGAACTTGCTCTGTAAAAAAATCTTCCGGATATTTCATTTCAAATCCATATTCTTTATTCTTATAAGTTTTCCAATCAGAAATTTCGTTAGATTCGGTAAATTTAAAAGTAGAAATAATTTGATTAAAGATTAATTCTGATTGTGCAAGAGCATTCTCAGTATCCTCAAAAATATTATAGGTCATTAAAAACAAATGATTTTTACCTACCAAATAAATACTCGGACTAGAACCACCTTTTGTTTCATTAATCCAATAAAATCCTCTTCCGTTAGTAATAGATATTTCTTTCATTTTATTAAATTCGGTTTTTAATCTTTTCTTAAGATAATCAAGATTACCTTCTATGAATCCACGAGAAACAAAACCATAAACTTCTACCATTTGGATATTGTCTTTATTCAAACCATCTCCTTCCCAAATAGTCATATTAAAAGGATCTTTGTTAATTTCTGCTAAATTCCAATTAGAAGGATATTTAATTTCGTATCCATACTTTTCATTTTCATAAATTTTCCAATCCGCCATTTCATCTTTTCCATCATTTTCCTCAAAATATTCCAAGCAAGATTTATGTAGTGAACCGCTGATTATTTTTTCGCAGACTAAAGAATCATCTTTGATAATTGCTAATTCAGTATAACAGTCCCCTCTCGCTTCCGGAAAATCAGCAGAGATTTTTTTGCAATAATTTTCGTCTTTTTCCTCTTTTGCCAAATCTGTCCAGCATTGATTTTTTTCGCTGATGTTTTGAATAGACGCGCATTTTCCTGTTTCCTTTTCGGCAATTTTACTCGCATCTGGTCCTGATTCATAAACTTTTGCAGTTTCTTTTGAAATATCGTTATAATATTTTCCAAGAATAAAACCGCCCGCGCCAACAGCAATAATGCCAATAATAATGGCTATAATTAGAAAATTTTTGTTTGGATTAGTTGAATTAGTTTGATTAATTTGATCGTTCATACTTTTTTGTTTTAAATAAATAAAATATTTAAAAAGAAAATTTTTGATATTTGAAATTTGCCTACCTGCCGCAGGCAGGGATTTGATTTGGAATTTACCCTGTTAAATAATTTTTGTAAAGCAAAAATTGCTTTGCATTTAACAGGGTAAATTTGAAATAGTTTGGATTTTGAAATATTTTTAAACTCTTCTTACTTTTGGCGGACGGCAACCATTATGGGGAACAGGAGTTACATCAGTGATTGATTTTACTTCCAATCCGTTTGCTGATAATGATCTAATCGCCGAATCACGGCCGGATCCGATTCCTTTAACAAAAACATCTACACTTCTTAAATTCATTCTTTTGCTTTTTTCAACTACATCTTTCACCACCAAAGTCGCCGCGTACGGAGTGGCTTTTTTGGCGCCTTTAAAGCCGATTGATCCCGAAGACGACCAAGTCAAAACCTGTCCGATAGGATCGGTTAAAGTGACGATTACATTATTGTAAGTCGCCTGAATATATGCCTGCCCGAAAGAAACATTTTTCTTTACTTTCTTTTTGGACTTTTTGCCTGTTTTTTTTGCTTCAGAAACTTCTGAAGTAACTTTTTTAATTCGTTTTTTACCCACAATATTAAAATTAAAATGTAAATATCAAAATGAAAAATGACAGAGCAAAATGTTAAAATGAAATGAATTAAAAACTATTTTAACATTAGCTAATTTTTAATTTTACACTGTCATTTTGATTTTTGATTTTTCAATTTTGAATTTCTATGTCTTTTCTGATGATTTCCTTCGTCCGCTGCCCATTGTTCTACGGACATTTCCGCGGACTGTTCTGGTATTTGTTTTTGTCCGCTGTCCTCGGGCCGGCAAACCTTTTATATGTCGAGTCCCTCGATAACAATTAATTTCTTTCAGCCGTTTGATATTAAAAACAAAAATTCTTCTTAATTCTCCTTCAACTTTATAACTTTTTTCTATTTCAGTTCTCAATTTGTTTACTTCTTCATTGGTAAGATCTGACGCGCGTTTATTAAAATCAATGTCAGCATTTTTTAAAATTTTTCCGCTCAAAACACGGCCTATTCCATAAATATAGGTTAAAGCAATTTCTATTCTTTTTTCCGAAGGGATATTAACCCCGGCAATTCGCGCCATAATATTTTTATCCTTGCCTCTGTTTGTGTTTTGGATTTTCGCAGATAACATAAAGTCGCCCTTTTCTTCGGACAATTTTACATTTATCGCAAATTTTTTTAACAGAAGCTCTGACTTTCATAATTATTTAAATCTCCTCACAATTCTTCCTTTTGTTAAATCATAAGGACTGATTTCAACTAAAACTTTATCACCAGGTAAAATACGGATGTAATTCATCCGCATTCGTCCGGAAATATGGGCTAAAATTTCTTGCCCGGTTTCCAAAGAAACTTTAAAAGTCGTGTTAGGCAAAGTTTCTAAAACTGTTCCATTAAGCTGAACTAATTCTTTCATTTTTTAATTTTTTAAAAAAATTAATTTTCTCTAACGTGAGAAAATTCGTTTTCGCTAATTTAAAATAATCCGCCATAAAATTAGCGATTGATTAGAGATTAAGCAATTGATTAAAGATAACACATATTTTTATCTTACCAAAGTTAATATTATTTGTCAACCCAGCCCCAAATTTCAAGCAAATATAACAAAAAAGGGAAGCTGAAATTAAATTAGGACAGCCAAATTATAATAGATAGTTTTTTTAAAATCTGGAGCTGGATCAACTCTTAATTTTTAATATTAATATCAACTCTGTTCACTGTTAATGGAACTCTCTTAACCCAAAACGGCCAAAAGCTCACTTTCGCTTTTTCAATTTCTTTTAAATCAGATAAATATGTTTTAAGTTCTTCTTCATTCTTGCCAAGCAAATCTTCTTTAATTAATAGCGGATCAATTTTCCAACGAACGATTCCTTCCAGATGCACCGGCAAAATCATTTGCCCTTGCGCAATATCTAAATTTGGACCGCCGTAATCAAAAATTTCATCTTCAGAAACAATTTCTTTTTGATTTGATAATTTTGAAAAAAGATTTTCTAAAGCAATTTTCTTAATTTCTTCTTCGGAAAAAATCATCGCTTGAGCAAAACTTTTTGCTTTCATAATAAATTTTTCCGTTATTGCGCTAACTTCCGTATCAGAAATATATTCTATTTCCGGTTCCTGAATCGCTGCGTCTAAAAGTTTATAACCTTCAGGCGCTTCATCTTCAAGAGCGCCGATTATTTCCTCTTTGATTCCCTGCGATAAAAATTCTTTCGCTTTTTCCAAATCATCTTTGCTGACTACCGTTGCCTCGCCCACTTTTCCGCCTTTCGTCGCTTCCGCTGAACGGCCGTAAATTCCCGCGTATTTTGACGAGCCCTCAAATCCTGGAATAGTAAAAGATGTCGGTTTAATATTATATTCTTCTCCGGCTTCGGCAGCAATAACTTCAACATCAATCGTTCCGGGAATGTCTCTTCCTTCCACTCTTTTAAACCCGGGCACGCTGATTGTTTTTGCCGTTCGGAAAAGTTTTCCGTCTTTAGATAAAAACCGAGTGCTGGCAACAAGCGTTTGCAAAGAAGATCCCCATTCATTATAAACAGTAATTATGCCTCGCGCTTTTTCGTAAATTTTCTTTTTGCCGGTAGCGTCAAATTCTTTTTCTTTTTCTTTTTGAACGCTGATTATTTGTCCGGGGATTTTATTTGTCTGTATATCTGAACCTTGGATATTTTTATCAATAGTCATTTCCAAATTAAGAACAATTGGCTCCGTTTTTGGCGTAAGAACAATTTCTGCTTTAGGAAGAAGAACTAATGCGATTAAAGCAATAATAATAAAACAAGCCGTTAAAAATCCCAGAAAGAATTTAACGCTCAAACTTGGAAGAAGAAAAACTGTTTTTTTCTTAGGCGGCTCATCTATTTTCTGCGGCGGTTGAACTTTTTGTAAAATTGGTTCCTGTTTTCTCTTATCTTCTTTATTTACTTCATCTCCCTTGCTTGTCCTTTGAAGCCCGAAGGGCGAAGGAGGATTCCCCTTATTTCTCTTACTCTCCTTCTTCATCACAATATCCCTTATTTTAATCGGCGCTCTCTCCTGTTTGGAATTTTCCTCTTTTATTTCCTGCGAGAAAAATCCGTTTTCCGCTGATAAATTATCGTCTTGAGTTCCAAGAGAATTTTCAATTTTTTTATGAACGACAAAACCGGCCTTTGTTGATAAATTTTTTCCAATCTTGTCAGTTGTGTTAATGACAATTTTTTTATCAAGGCGGTTGGCTTCTTTTTTTAAAATTTTCAAATTAACAATGCTTTGCAAAAGAACCGCTTTTCTGGGAACAACCAAGGTAATTTCCTCAGCCGCGCTTTTTTTCAAACGTTTGATAATAGAAGTTAATTCTTCGTCAATGTCCAAATAAATTGTTTTTTTTAATGAAACCATAATCTTATGACTTAAAACTTGGAACCTGGAACTTATAACTTGGAACTTTTTCGCCTTCGGCGAATTTTTTAAAATTTTATGTTGCGAGTTGCAAGTTACGAGTTCTAAGATCTATGTCTGCATCATTTTAATTGTTTTTCTTAAAATTTTTGAAATAGCGTTTTCTTCGCCGGCTAAATCCAAAGTTAAATTCGCCAAAGCCATTGGCGTTATGTCAGCCGGTTCTGTGAGCATTTCGGTTTTGTCAATAATGCTTTCTATTTCTTTCGGTTTAATAAAATCAACCGTTGGTTTTTTGGCAAAAGCAAGCTCCTCTGACCAAGATGTTCCTTTTAAAACTTTTTCAATATCAGGCAGTCCGCTTCCCCCGCCGCATAGCAAAATTCTTGACGGCAGAAGATCCGCGTCAGAAAACTCCTTCAATGATAATTCTACCCCAGAAAGCCAGACTTGGCAATCTTCTTCCAATATTTTTTCAATTTTCTGGCTGATTTTTTCTTCTAAGCGATTCTTGGCATATTTAATTTTTACTTCTTCGGCTTGGTTAAAATTTAATCCCAAATCCTGAGCAATTCTTTTGGTAAAAGCCCGTCCGCCCAAAGCAAACATTTTTGTCCCTTCCACTCCGCCGTTTCTGACAACAGCGATATCAGTTGTTCCTCCGCCAATATCAATAAAAATCGCGCTAAAATCTAAAGATCTTTCTTCTCCCAAAGAACGCGCCATCGCATACGGCTCATCAGCAATGCTCAAAAGATTTAATCCCAGATCTGAAGCGATTGTCTGGAGCGCGCCTAAATGGATAAGCGGCGCGTAAGCGTTAAAAATTCCAATGGAAACATCTTTTCCCTGAAATCCTAAAGGATTGGTAATCCGATAGCCGTCAATTTTTACATCAACAATCGCCGCGTTAATTAACTTGACATCAATTTCCGACTGGCCGGTTTCCCAGGCGATCTGTTGGCGGATTTTATCAAACGCTTTGTATTGGACTTTCTCAATAATATTTTTAAGCTCGGACATATTTATTTTCATTTCCGGATTTAACCGCTCGTAATGAACAACCGTCGTAATTCCCTTGACTAATTCTCCGGCAATGCCAATAACGGTTTGTAAAGCTTCAACTCCGGCCATTTTTTGAGCTTTTTCAATCGCTTCTTGGCAAGTTGAAACAACTCCGGCAATATCAGTGACCGCGCCGCTTTGCATATCTCCCGGCTTTTGCCGAACCCTGCCGACTCCTTTGACAATCCCCTTCCGTCTTTCAAAATCAATTTCAAAAATCAAAACTTTGACAACTTCTGTGCCAATATCCAAAGCCATAGCATAATCGCCGTCATTTTTGTTTTTGAAAATTTTAGAAAAGAAAGCCATATATTTCTTTTGTTATTTCCATTTCCTTCTGTCATTCTCGCGCAGGCGAGAATCCACTATTACAACAAACGAGATTCCTGCCTTCGCAGGAATGACAGGTAAAAAAATATTTCTGTTAAAACGCAAAACTTTTAAATCTTTTTTTATTATAACACACTTTTTAAAAATTAAAAAATCAAACTGTGGATACTTTTTAAATTTAAAATTGGCTATTGCCCCCGTTCCTAATTTCATAAGACAGTTATGATACAAAAGAATAACCCTGAACAGCTTCGGGTAGTTAAATTGTAACAGACAGTATTGCGAAATTAGGAACGGGGTTGACAAATTGCTTTTATTATAGTAAAGTAAAATATAATAGAAATAAAAATTGCTCTTTTAAAAAAACTTTTAGATGGCGTAATTTGTTTGGTAAATTCAAAATTTCTCCCCCTTTTTAAAGGGGGATTAAGGGGGATTTATTTAATCCCTAAAATCTATTATTCGGTTTAGCAAATAGTTTACGCCATTTTAAGAGTAAGGAGGTGGATAAAAAAAATAGGAGAAGTGATGTAGAAAAATGAAAAGAATTTTAGAAGAATTAAGGGAAAAAGAAAAAGAAGCGAAAGAAGAAACAAAACAAGGGCGATTTAAAAAAGCTGCTGATATCTATATTGAAGCCATTAAAAAAAGTTTTGAATTCGTTGGACCCAATGATTGTTTCTGGTCGTATGCTCCTACTTCTTTTGATTCAGACCAAAGAAAAATTCATCCGAGAGTAGAAGGATTCAAGACAAAAGAACGGAAAGAAGAAATGAAAGACGGTTGGGATCTGAGAAAAAATATGCTCATGGGTTTAAACATAGCAATCGGACATCTTAAAGAAGAAGAAAAAGAAAAGTATATTAATTTTCTTCACAAATTGCTAAAGATTCCAATGGATGAAAATACTGTTGAGTGGATTCTGCATGGACTAAAAAAATTCTGGAACCAAGAAACAGTAAAATTAATCCCGCGAGTTAAATTTTTTGATCCTATGCTTAGTACTATCATTGCTGACAGTTTACCCAGTATTCCATTATCGCAAGTAATACAACGATTAGAGGAAAAAGAAATTGCAGAAATATACATTCCATATGGTGATAATGAACAGCGATTGTGGATGTTAATTTCTGAAATATTCCAGTCAACACAAGATTCAAACATAAAAGAATATTTAACTTCAGTGGGTGAAAACGAAGAACCAGAATGGAAAAAAACGGCAGCGCGAGGAATACTTGAAGGAAAAAAGCTAAGAACATCTTCAGTCCCCTATGGAAGTGTTTTGCAAATAGAAAAATAAAATACCGAGGTTTACAATTTTCAAAATCTCGGTTCTTTTTTTTGGAAAATAAATCTCACATTCTCATAACACTATGATAATACCTATTATCATAGTGAAAAGAAAAGACAGTACTTGCATAAATTGCTAAAATTTTTATTTGCTTTCAAGACTTTAAAAAGGTAGAATATGTAGAGATATAAAATTTTGAATTCTGAATTTTGAATCAAATTCCAATTTTGAATTTTGAAACTTTTATATTGTTTTAATTCGTTTAAAAATTAAGCCATTAAAAATTGATTAAAAATTAGAAATTAAAAATTAGAAATTAATAAGTTATGTTCGTTTTTCCTAAAATTGAAAAAATAACTTTAGATGTGAGTATATCCCACTTTCTTTTAATGTTCGGATACAAACTTTTTTCTTTGTACTTTCCTTTATTTTTAATCGCCCGCGGATTGTCTCTGCCTCAAGGCGGTTATACTTATCTTTTAATTTATCTGCCGATTGCGATTTTCGCGCCGGTAGTCGGTTTTTTAAGCGGCAAAATAAATCCGGCGATTTTAGCCGCCTTCGGAACTTTCGGCTATGGATTTTATTGTCTGGAAATGATTTTAATAAATCCGGCACAAAATCCGATTTTATTTTTTCAGGCGCAAATTTTTTTGGGAATTTCCGCGGCTCTGTTTTTTGTAAGCGCCAGAAAAATTTTAATTTCGTCAAAATTGGAAAATCACAATCGAGCGTTCGCCTGGTTTTATTCATCTCCTTATTACGCCAGCGCAATCGCTCCGGCAGTCGGCGCTTTAGTAATTTGGCAATTTGATTTTTACGGCGTTTTTATTTTAGGTTTAATTCTGCAATTTTTAAACGCGGTTTTTTGCTTGAGTAGGTTAGGAGCGCAAAAAATCCCCCTAACCCCCTTTAAAAATGGGGAAGAAAAAGCGGGAATCCACTTCTTAAATATTTTCAAAAATTACCAAAAAGCATTCAAGAAATTAAAAGAAAGAAATATTTTTATTTTGCTTTCTGTTTCTTTTTCTGTTTTGATTTTAGCCGGATTTTACCGCGCGTTTTTTGTTTTATTTTTAAAAGATCTAAATTGGTCTCAAAATTTCATTCTGCTTTTTATTTCTTTGCTTTCCCTAATTTTTATTCCAATTTCATTTTTTATTATAAAAAGAATCGGAAAAACAGGAAGTGGAAAAAATATTTTTCAGGGAGTGATAATTACCGGAATTTTTTCAATCGCTCTGGGCGGATTGAGCACTTTGGCAAGTTTTTCTACAATTTTTATGGCAAAATTCGGACAATCAATCGGCGGAATAATTGCCGGTTCTGGAAGAAGCGGATTTTTATCAAAAAAATTAAAAAAATGTCCGGAACAAGCCAGCGCCATAGACACAATTTTCTCGCCGCTGGGAATCGCCATCGGCTCTTTGATTTCCGGCTTGATTATCGGATTTTTGGGATTTAATAATTTATTCATCCTCGGCGGAATTTTTGTTATTATCACAGCGATTATTGGAAAGATTTTATGGCGGCGGAATAATACAGATACAAAAAATTGACTTCTTTTATTTTTTTTGTTATATTTAAGTTAGAGTAAAAATGATGTTTTAATTTTTATATTTGTTTTTGTTATTTTAAAATTTGTTTAGAAATTAAGTCATTGTCCGCTTTCTGCGGATCCGCCGTAGGCGGAAAAATTTAATAAAAATTAAAAATTAAAAATTAAAAATTTTAAACATAGCGGGGTAGAGCAGTGGCAGCTCGTGAGGCCCATAACCTCGAGGTCGCAGGTTCGAATCCTGCCCCCGCAACAAATTTTTTTGCCGGCGTAGCTCAGGGGTAGAGCAAAGGATTCATAAGCCTTGGGTCGGCCGTTCGAATCGGCCCGCCGGTACTTTGAAAATTTAAATATCAAAATGCAAAAATCAAAATGACAAAGCAAAATGTTAAAATGGAATAAATTTAAAAACCATTTTAACATTAGCTAATTTTCAATTCTACATTGTTATTTTGATATTTGATTTTTCAATTTTCAATTTGCTATGGGCTGGTGGTGTAGCCCGGTTAACACGTCTCCCTGTCACGGAGAAGATCGAGGGTTCAAATCCCTTCCAGCCCGCATTGGATATGTGAGGTTAAGAGAGAAGATCGTGGATTCTCCGCCTTCGGCGGATCAGCCGTAGGCTGAAAATCCCATCGGCTGCGCCAATTTGGTGCGGGGTCACGGAGAAGATTGAGAGTTTTAATAAAGTTTATTTTTCTAATAAACGGGGGAGGGGCTCCGTTTTATTATTTATAAAAGTCGATTCAAAAATTATAAAAAAAATGGCGCCCAGCCCTTTTTGAAAAAGAGCTGGACGCTGTAATTTGTTGCTAAATTAAAATTTAGACAAATTACGCGAAAGGAGGTGAGAATTTATGGACACAAATAATTCTGGAATGATTGAAGGGGAATCTGAACAAAAAGGGAAAATAAAGAACTGGTTTCAAACAAACTGGAGAATGGTTTTGGCAACAATTGTAATTATCTGTATCGGTATTGGAGCTTATGCCTATTATGAAAATTATTATCAGCCAAAAGAATCTGAAATTGAAGAAGAAGAATTAGTTTTAGAAGAAGAATTTGAAGAAGGAGAATTAGGAGAAAAAGAGTATGAAGAAGGAGAAATAGTTGAAGGAGATGTGGAAGATGAAGAGATCAAAGAGAATAATGAAGGAGAAGAAAATGCCGAAAGTATTTCTTTTGAAGA
>DAOWLE010000012.1 GCA_030643545.1 bacterium
TAATTTTGTCCCTTGATAAATATCTTCCTCAGTTAATTTTTTTTCCAAAGCCCAAATTTTTTTCAGCCAATCATTCAGCGGCAAGTCATCGGCTTGTCCGCGAAATAAAGTCATCGCCGCGTGAGTATGGCAATTTATTAATCCGGGCAAAACCGCTTTTTCTCCCTTGCCGTTAATTTTTTCATCAGCTCGCAAATTTAAACTCCTGCCAATCTTTTCAATCTTATTATTTTTGATAAAAATATCCTGCTTTTTGTTATTTAAAATAATATTTTTTAATAGAAGAGTCATTTGTTTTCTTTTTTTATTTACTCTGCAATAAGTTTATATTAATAGTTGCCTTCTGAATAAGGCAACTATTTTTATAACTATTTTTTATTTAATAACTGATCCAATAAAATCTCTAATCTGCGGCAAAGCATAATCATGAACTTGAGATTTTCTTTTGCCGATTTTTTTTGGCAGTAATTCTTTAAAATCTTTTAAAAAAATAAATCCTTTTCTTTCTATATCTTTAAGCTGATCAAAAACAGGAAAAACGCTTTCCAAATTCACCAATTCATCTTCAACAGAAATGATTCCGGTAATTCTTAAATTTTTTGGCAAATTATCCGGAGTAATCTCTTTTAATTTTTCCGCTGAAGATAATAATCCTTTTATAAAATTTTCTGCTTTTAAATTTTTAAAATAGCCACTTTTTTCTTCTCTCTCAAAAATATTTCGGACAGCTTCAAGTTTTTCTTTCCTTGTTTCTAACCACGGTCCGATTAAAATCAAATTGTCAATTTTCTCGCTTAATTTTTTAGATATTTCTCTTTCTTTTTCTCCTTCCATTTCTTTTTTAAGTTCCAATATAGAATTAATAGCTATCCTGCCTCCCCAAGAATGGCCGATAATATCAATTTTATCTATATCATCAATTTTATCTTTCAACGATTTTAAAACTGTTAAAACTTCTCTTTCAGCTTTTTCAAAATCAAAATCTTCATCTTTGCCGGTATATTTTTGATCTTTGTCCTGAGCGTAATTTATTTTTTCTTCACAATGAATATAATCTTTCATATCTTCTCCTTCAATTTTTAATCTATTATGCCGCAAAGCAATCACCGCCCTTTCCGTATTTACAAAATCATCAGCGTAATTTGATTCTTGTAAAACGAAATCGCCTTTGTATCCCGGTTCAATTATTAAAATCTTTTTAACATTTTCTGATTCTTTTGGAAAATAAACTTTCCCCTCAATCGCTTCATTAGTGTCTGGATTTTTAAGTTCTGTCCAAAACGCTTTATATTTTTCTAATTCTTTAAAATTATTATTCTCGTCCAAGTCGCCTTCTAATTCAATTGTCTTTTCTCTATTAAAATTCTCTCCAAATAATTTTTCCAAAGATTCAAAACTTGGCTCTTTTTCTATTTTACTTTTGAAATTAAAATCTTTAGATTCTTCTTCAAACATAATTTCATTTTTTAGGTTTTAGAATATGTATTGGCAAATATTTAGAAAGCGGGTTTTTCCCTCGTTCAATTTTTACTATTCTGAAATATTTTCTTGCCATTTTTTCAAATTCTTTTTTTCTTGGGATTATCACTTTTAATCCTTTCGCCACTAAAAAATCTGTAATTCCTCGACATTCTTTTTTAGAAATTAGACCTTTTTTATACAGTCCCTTAACTTTTTTAATTAATTCGTTTAAATTACAATATTCTTTATCTTTGCGATGAAAAGTTATGCATAAAGAAATTAATATTGAACTAAAAATTGGAGCTTTTTTCTTGGATTTTCTATATAATTGGAAAATTTCAAGAGGAGTCCTTTTTTCGTCTTCAGAAAATCTGACATCGCTCCTATGAACAATCATTCCGTCTTTTTTAATTATTTGTTTGAATCTTTTTAAATAATCTTCCCATTTTTTCCAAGGCAGCATAGTAAGCGATGTATCTCCTATGATTAAATCATAAATTTCTTTTCCTTTTAATTTTAACCAATCTGAATGAATAAAAATCTCCTTTCCCTTATGTTTCATCAATTTTTTCAAAGCGATAAAATTCTCTTTATTAATATCAGCGCAAATTGGAACTAATTTATGTTTTAAAACTAAGTCCCTTAATTCTGGCGTAGCGCCCAAAATTAAAATTTTTGCGTTTTTATTTTTAGCAAGTTTTTTAATATATTTCTCAAAAATTTTTAACTCAGATATAGATGGACGAGCCGGCGGAAGAATTTTATCCCAAACCTGAGCTAAATTGCTCGCCCATGTACCTTTTTTAGCCATGGTAAATTTTATTTTCTATATATAATTAAAATTTAATTTAACCGCTTTTTTAAAAAGTAAATATACAACTATTTCTTTAGAAAATACATTGGAGTAATTTTAGAATAGTTATGATCTTTAGCTTCATAAATTTTTAAAATTTCAAAAAACTTTTTTATCCTCTGTTCTTCTTCGTCTCTATAAGGGTAATAATAAATTTTATTAAGATATTTTTCGCACCAAAAATTCCAAACTATATCTAAAATTTTATTCAAATTTTTAGATTCAAAATTGAAGTTATTTTTCACTCTAAATTTTTCTAATACTTTTTTGGGTTCTGAAAAGGTTCCTTTGTGGTCTTCGGAATTATAACAAAATATTTGAAGCTCAAAAACCAATTCTAACGCGCTTTTATAATTAAATTCCTTTTTTGAAAAATGTTCTAAAAGTTTATTAATTGTTTTAAACGGTTTTTCTCTTGGTATGGAAAAGAAGCGTGTTATAAAAATTCCATTTGGCTTTAATACTCTTTTAATTTCTAATAATAATTTATCTCTTTCTTCCCATTTAACATTTGATAAAACACAATCTCCTATAACAACATCAAAAGTATTATCCATTAAAGAATTTTCAAGCCAGTTTTCATTAATTACAACTTCATTCGGGCTTTTTACTTTCAAGACAGAATCCATAGCCAAAATCATTTCTTTATTTATATCTATACAAGTTATTTCATAATCCAATGCAATTAAAGCTTCTCTTATTTCTGGCGTTACTCCCAGAACTAACGCTTTTATTTTCCCCTTTTTTATTTCCCTTAACCATTCCTTATATTTTTTATTCTCATCTTGAGAAATACGACTGGGCGAAGTAAAATAAGTATTCCACATATTTGCGATTTGTTTCCATGGAGCTGAAGTTGTTTTTATATCTTCTTCCATAAATTTTTTTCAAAACTATCTTTTATTTAAAATAAAAAAATGTTTATGCTTTTCGGCGATTTGAATTTTATTATTTTTTCTTTTTAATTTCCTCGTTAATTTTTTCAATAAATTTTTCCAATTTCATTTTTCCGATATCACCTTTGCCGCGCTGGCGGACGCTTACGGATTTCGATTTTTTTTCTTTATCGCCGACAATTAAAAGATATGGAATTTTTTGAATCTCCCCTTCTCTGATTTTTTTGCCAATCGTTTCATTTTCATCTTTAACTTCAATCCGCAAGCCATTATCAATCAACTGCTGGCTGATTTCATCAGCGTATTTTTTGTGCGCCGCGCCGATTGGAATAATTTGAATCTGAACAGGTGAAAGCCACAAAGGAAAAGCGCCGGCATAATGTTCAATCAAAATTCCTATAAACCTTTCAAGCGAACCCATTAGCGCGCGATGTATAATAACCGGTTTTTTCTTTTTACCTTTTTTATCCGTGTATTCTATATCAAAGCGTTCTGGCATGAAAAAATCAAGTTGGATTGTTCCCATTTGCCAAGTGCGGCCCAAAGAATCATCAATATGAATATCAATTTTAGGCCCGTAAAACGCTCCGTCTTTTTTTTTAATTCCGTATCTAATTTTATTTTTTTCAAGAGCGTTTCTAAGGGCTTTTTCCGCCTTGTCCCAGATTTTTTTATCTCCCATAGCATTGTCTGGCCGTGTTGAAAGATAAATTTCTCTTTTCATTGAAAACGGCTTATAAAGCTCTTCCATAATTTTTAAAACCGCGGTTACTTCAGATTCTATGGAATTTTCCGTAATAAAAATATGAGCGTCGTCTTGAGTGACTTGTTGGACACGCAATAGTCCGTGCAATTCTCCTGATTTTTCATTTCGAAAAACAACTCCCAATTCGCCGATTCTCAAAGGGAAATCATTATAACTGTAAAGTTTTTCCTTATATAATAATATTGCTCCGGGGCAATCCATCGGACGCAAAGCCATTTTTTTTCCGTCATTTTCAGTAAAAAACATATCATTTTTATAATGTTCATAATGGCCGGATTGCTTCCAAAGCTCAACATCTAAAAGATTAGGAAGTTTTACTTCTTGATATCCGTTTTTCATCTGGATTTTTTGCCAATGTTCAACAAGAGTGTTAAAAATTATCAATCCTTTGTGATGCCAAAAAGGCATTCCTGGCGCTTCAGGATGAAAAGAAAATAAATCTAATTTTTTTCCGAGTTTCCGATGGTCTCTTTTTTCTGCTTCTTCCAATTTATGAAAATAATCTTTTAATTTTTTTTCATTTTCAAAAGCAACTCCGTAAATTCGCTGGAGCATTTTATTTTTCTCGTCGCCTTTCCAATAAGCGCCGGATATTTTAGTGAGCTTAAATGTTTTAGGATTAATTTCTCCGGCTGAATCCAAATGCGGGCCTTTGCACAAATCAATGAAATTTCCGGTCTTGTAAATTTTTACCTCGCTGTTTTTTTTCTTATCTTCCTTAATTAAATCTTCTATCAATTCAACTTTATAATTCTGTTTTGCTTTTTTGAATAATTCTATCGCTTTTTTTGCCGCAATTTCTTTTTTATCAAAAGAAAGATTTCTTTTGATAATTTTTTTCATCTTTTTTTCCAAAATCGGCAAGTCCTCTGGAATTAAAGTTCGCGGCAAATCAAAATCATAATAAAAGCCGTTTTCAATCGCCGGACCAATGCCAAATTTCGCTTCGGGAAACATTTCTAAAGCCGCCGTTGCCAGAATATGGCTGAGCGAATGGCGGATAATTTCAATTTTGTCAGGTTTTTTATTCATAGATAAAATTTACTTTATTTTCAAAATTTTATATCTCATTTTTCCTCCCGGCGTTTCAATTTCCACTTCGTCATTTAATTTTTTGCCGAGAAAAGCAATTCCCAAAGGAGATTCATTGGAAATTCTGCCGTTAACCGGATCGGCTTCTTCTGAACCGACAATAGTATATTCTCTGCTTATTTGTCCGTTTTCAATTTCAATTGTTGAGCCAATCTGGACAATGCCGCCGTTATTAATTGTTTTTTCAATCGGCGCCGCGTTCTTAATCATTTCTTCTATTTCAGAAATTCTACCTTCATTAAAAGATTGGGCTTCTTTTGCTTCAGTGTATTCAGCATTCTCTGAAAGATCGCCTAATTCTTTTGCTTTCTGCAGAGCGTTGGCAATTTCCTGGCGTTTTTCTGTTTTTAAATGCTCAAGTTCTTTTTTAAGTTTTTCTAATCCTTGTTTAGTGATAAAATTTTTCATAGTTTTAGTTTTTTTAATTATAAATAATTATTGATAAAATAAAAATTTCCACGCTATTTTACGCTACAAAATCATTTTATAAAATTTTGGAAATCTTGTCAATCTCATTTTTTTGATTTTCAGGATTTTTTAAGTTATAATGAATCCAAGCACCTTTTTAGTTAAGCTTAATGTTCAATCAAAAAGATTTTATTCTTTAGTTTTTTCTCAAACAAAGGAATATTAAAAAAGGTGATGGATAAAAATAATCAACTGATTAAATTAAAAAATGAGCAAAAAATCTTTATCAAAAGTCAAAGAATTGAGAAAAAAATATCCAAAATTTATTTATCACGGATATTCTTATAAAATATCTAAAAATAATCTGGAGGTTTTTTTTGATTTTGAAATCCCGTCAGGCATTTATTTTAAACCGAAAATTGTTATAAAAAATGTTGAAAAAAAACAGCTGGGGAAAATAGGAAAGGATGCGCTAAATAATTTTATTTTCCATATCGGACTAATAGAAATTCCAAGCTATTGGAAAATAACTTGCTCGCCAAAAATTGAAATCAAAGCGGGATATTTAAACAA
>DAOWLE010000019.1 GCA_030643545.1 bacterium
AAAAACAAGCGCCAAAATACGACCGCAAATGTTTGTTATTAACGAAAGAAGAAATTGAAAAAAATCTTAAAGCAAAAATTCCTTACACGATTCGTTTAAAAATTCCAGAAGGCGAAACAAACTTCAGAGATTTAATCCGCGGCGAGGTTACTTTTCAAAATAAAGAAATTGACGACCAAATTCTTTTAAAATCAGACGGCTTTCCGACTTATCATTTGGCAAATGTTGTTGACGATCATTTAATGGAAATTTCTTATGTTATCCGCGGCGAAGAATGGATTTCCAGCGCGCCAAAACATATTATTCTTTATAAAGCTTTTGGCTGGGACCCGCCGCAATTCGCCCATCTGCCGATAATTTTAGGTCCGGATAAATCAAAACTCAGCAAACGGCATGGCGCTGTTTCGGTTTTAGAATATCGCGATCAGGGATATTTGCCGGACGCTTTGATTAATTTTATGGTTTTGCTCGGCTGGAATCCAAAAACAGAACAGGAAATTTTCTCGCGGGAAGAATTGATTAAGCAATTTTCTTTGGACAAAGTCCAAAAAAGCGGCGCGGCTTTTGATATTAAAAAATTGGACTGGATTAACGGGCAATATATCCGCAAAATGGATTTGGAAAAATTGGCAGAAATGTGTATTCCTTATTTGGAAAAAGCGAAATTGATAGAAATAAAGAATAAAAATTTCAAAATTCAAAAAACTGGCGAAAAAATTGATTTCGATTATTTAAAAAAAGTTGTTGCGCTTGAGCAGGAACGAATGAAAAAAATTTCTGAAATTCCCGAACTCGTTGGTTTTGTTTTTATTGATAAATTAAATTATAATCCCGAATTGCTAAAATGGAAAAAAATGGACAGCAAGGCAATTTACGACAGTTTGACTTTAAGCCAGGAAAAAATTTACAAAATTTCAAAGAAAGATTTTTCCAAAAAAAATATAGAAGAATCTTTGAGGAAAATTATTGACAGCGATTTAATAAAATTAAACACCGGCGAGCTTCTCTGGCCGCTAAGAGCCGCTTTGACTGGTTTAAAATTTTCTCCCGGACCTTTTGAAGTAGCAGAAGTTTTAGGAAAAGAGAAATGTTTGGAAAGAATTGAAGAAGCGAAAAAAATGATTGAAAAGCAATAAATATTTTTTAAACCAATTAAAAATTATGGTTCATAAAAAAAATAAAGTTTTTGTCGCATTATCAGGCGGAGTTGATTCTGCAGTTGCCGCAACGATTTTAAAAGAGAAAGAATATCAAGTGAGCGGCGTTTTTATGAATTTAATTCCAAAGAAAAAAAAATATTCAGAAGCGAGGAAAAATTTTCAGAAAGCAGAAAAGAACGCCAGAAAAATCGCCCGAGTTCTAAAAATCCCTTTTTCTGTTTTAGATTTATCAACAGAATTTGAAAAACAAGTAATTAATTCTTTTTTAAATGAATTTAAAAAAGGTAGAACTCCTAATCCTTGTGTTGTTTGCAATCAAAAAATCCGTTTTGATATTTTTTTAAAAAAGATGAGAAAAAAAGGCGCTAACTTTATCGCAACCGGACACTATGCAAAAAAGTTAAAAGTGAAAAGTGAAAAGTTAAAAGTTGTTTATAGATTATTTCAGGGAAAAGATAAAGAGAAGGACCAATCATATTTTTTGTATAATTTAAAACAAAACCAACTTAAACGCGTTTTATTTCCTCTCGGCGATCTGACAAAAAAAGAAGTAAAAAAAATGGCTAAAAAATTTAATCTTCCTGTTCAAAACCAGCCCGAATCTCAGGAAATTTGTTTTGTCTCGGATAAAAATATTAGCGATTTTTTATCGCGACATTTAAAAACCAAATCGGGAGATATTATTACTGCTGGCGGAAAAAAAATTGGCAAGCATCAAGGACTTATTTTTTACACTATTGGACAGAGAAAAGAAATCGGAATCGGCGGAACCGGGCCTTATTATGTTATTGAAAAAGATTTTAAAAATAATAATTTAATTGTAAGTTCTGACGCTAATGATCCTCTTCTTTTTAAAAAAGAATTAATTGCCAAAAAAGTAAATTGGATTTCTGGAATTGAGCCAAAATTGCCTTTGAAAATTAAAGTAAAAACAAGATATAGGCAAAAAACAGCTGTTGCTATCTTAACAAAGAACAAAGAACAAACCCTGCCTACCGGTAGGCAGGGAACAAAAAACAAAAAGTATAAAGTAAAATTTAAAAATCACCAACGAGCAATTACATCTGGACAATCAGTTGTTTTCTACCTGCCCGCAGATGCTATAACGTTGCAGAATAATGAACTTCTCGGCGGCGGGATTATTGCTTAAAAAGGAATATTTGATATAATTAAAAATAATAAAAAATAAAATTATGGCTTCATTTTTTCAACAAGACGAAAAGAAAAAAGAACGAAAAGAAAAATTTCAAAAAACAATGGATCTTCAGATGACTGAAGAAGATTTAAGAAAAGTCAAAAGCCAAATCGGAGAAATTCAATCTATAATTAAAAAATTAAAGGAAGAAGAAAGAAGAGCGCGGCTTAGATTAGAAGAAGCAGAAGAAGAATTAAAAAAAATGGAACTGGAAAAATATAGATTAGAAGAAGATATTTTAACACAGAAAAGAAAAATTTACTAGCTGTCATTCCTGCGCAGGCAGGAATCCACGCTTGCAGTTTCGTTTATTTTAATAGTAGATTCCCGCCTTCGCGGGAATGACAATTTTTTTATATTCTATGAATTCAAAGCAAATCCGACAAAAATTTTTGGAGTTTTTTGAAAACCGCGGACATAAAATTGTTCCGTCAAGTTCGCTTGTTCCGGAAAACGATTCGAGCGTTCTTTTTGTAACCGCAGGAATGCATCCATTAGTACCGTATCTTATGGGAGAAAATCATCCTTTGGGAAAACGGATCGCAAATATTCAAAAGTGCGTAAGAACAGGAGATATTGACGATGTCGGCGACAGTACGCATAATACTTTTTTTGAAATGCTTGGAAATTGGTCGTTTGGGGACTATTTTAAAAACGAATCAATCCAATGGAGCTGGGAATTTTTAACAGATAAAAAATGGCTTGGAATTAATCCAGAAAAAATAAAAGTAACAGTTTTTAAAGGAGATAATGACGCGCCGCGCGATGATGAGTCAATTGAAGTTTGGAAAAAATGTTTTCAAAAATCAGGCATTTCTTTTGAGATTTATGATAAAGAAAAAAATAATAATGAAAACGCGAGGATTTTTCCTTTGCCAAAAGAAGATAATTGGTGGGGTCCTGCAGGAGAAACAGGACCGTGCGGACCTGACACAGAAATTTTTATTGATTTAGGAAGATCTATAAATTTTGAAAAATGTCCAAAGGGCGATGATTGCAAACCGGGATGCAATTGCGGAAGATATGTTGAGATTTGGAATAATGTTTTTATGGAATATAATAAAACCTCTGATAGAAAATATGTTCCATTAAAACAGAAAAATGTTGATACTGGAATGGGAATGGAACGGACTCTGGCGACTTTAAATGGATTTAACAATGTTTATGAAACAGATTTACTTGCGCCGATTATCGCGGAAGTTGAAAAGTTGTCTGGAAAAAAATGTAGTGAGTCAAAAAATATTAAAAAATCAATGCGGATTATCGCTGATCATATTCGGACTTCTGTATTTATGATTTCGGATGGAGTAGTTCCGTCTAATTTAGATAGAGGATATATTTTAAGAAGATTATTGAGGCGGGCAATTAGGCACGGCAATTTATTAAAGATGCCAAATGGATTTTTACTGCCGTTGGCGGAAACAGTTGTAGATATTTATAAAGAATTTTATCCGGAACTTTTAGAAAATAAAGATAGAATTTTGGAGGAGATTAAAAAAGAAGAGGAAAAATTTGAGAGGACTTTAGAGAAGGGATTAAAAGAGTTAGAGAAAATGGTTAAAATAAAAGAAGAAAAAGAAAATAAATTTCCTTATGCTGAAAAGACGAGACCAGATTTTGGTTCTAAAAGTGATGATTATATAAATTATATTTCTGGTAAAGATGCTTTTAATTTATATCAAACTTATGGATTTCCGCCAGAATTAATAAGAGAAGAATTAGCGAAGTATGCTATGTCTTATCATAAAGGTGAATTTGACACAGAACTCAAAAAACACCAACAAATTTCAAGAACCGCGGCGGCTGGGAAATTTAAAGGCGGGTTGGCTGACGCTAGCGAGGAGACGAAAAAATTACATACTGCAGCGCATTTGCTTTTGGAATCTTTAAGGAGAATTTTAGGAGATCACATCTATCAGAAAGGAAGTAATATCACAGCAGATAGGTTAAGGTTTGATTTTTCTCATCCGGAAAAATTAACCGATGAGGAAAAACAAAAAGTTGAAGATTTAGTAAACGAACAGATACAAAAAAATCTTCCTGTGAATTTTGAAGAAATGAAATTAGAAGACGCAAAAAAAATAGGCGCAATGGGAGTTTTTGACGCAAAATACGGCGAACAAGTTAAAGTTTATTCAATCGGAAATTTTTCCAAAGAAATCTGCGCCGGTCCTCATATAAATCATACTGGCGAATTGGGAATTTTCAAAATCCAAAAAGAAAAATCCAGCAGCGCCGGAGTAAGACGGATTAAAGCAGTTTTAGAATAATTTTTAAATTTCAATTTACACTTTTCACTTTTGACTTTTTACTTTTAACTTGAATATCGTGTTTATAATTGATGTCATTCCTTTGACAAAAATTCCTTTAAATAGATCTCAGATCTATACTTATTTTTACCCGCGAAAAATTTCTGTGGGTATTTTAGTAATGGTTTCGCTTTACAGAAGAAATGTTCCCGGATTAGTTATTAATGTCCAAAATGTGGAAAAACGTAAAATTGAAATCAAAAATTATCCATATCAATTGAAAAAAATTGAAAAAATAATTTCATCCAAACAAATTCTCACGAAAAAGCAATTAGAGCTCGCCAAATGGATGTCTGATTATTATAACGCGCCATTAAGTTTAATAATTAAAATGATCGCTCCGCCGATTTTAAAACAAGAAAAGAAAATTATCCAACCTGAAAAAATTAAATTAAAATTTAAAAAAATGCTTAAGCTGAATGTGCAAGAAAAAAAAGCAGTTTTCAATATTCAAAAAACAAAAGAAAGGGCAATTTTAATTAAAAATAATTTTAATGAAATTCATAAAATTTATCTTAAAATTATTGAATCTGCGATAAAAAAAGGCGGACAGGTTTTTGTTTTGTCCTCTGGAATATTTGAATCCGAGCAGATAAAAGAATTTTTAAAAAATTATTTTGACGAATCTATAATCGGTTTTTTCCATCATAAAACATCCAAGGGGAAATTTTTGCAAATTTATAAAAAAATCCAGCAAGGAACAATAAAAATTATTATTGGCGCCAATCTCAGCGCGTTTGCTCCTTTTAAAAACTTGGACTTAATTATTATTAACCAAGAAGAAAATTCAAATTATAAAAACCAAGAAAAATTTCCTTATTACCACAACCGCGACATTGCTTTGAAACTGTCAAAAATATTTAAAACAAAAACAATTTTAATCAGCGAAACACCTTCAGTTGAATCATTTTACAAGTCCGAAAAAAAACAATACAAAATAATAAAGCTGAAAGCCGAAAGCTGGAAGCCGAAAGCTGGCATTGCCAGTATGCGTCAAGAAATTCAAAAGGGAAATTTTTCTGTTTTTAGCGACGCGCTTTTGGAAAATTTGAAAAAAAATATTCAACAGAAAAAAAAGTCGCTTTTATTTGTCTCCCGCCGGGGCGCCGCGACTTTTATCGTTTGCCAGGATTGCGGTTATTTAATAAAATGCCCTAATTGTGACGCGCCGATGGTTTATCATTACAGTGAGAAAAAAAATTATTTAGAAAATGAAATTTTAATTTGCCATCATTGTAATTTTCGCGCGGCAACGCCGCTTTTTTGCCCAAAGTGCAAAGGCCATAGGATTAAATATTCTGGAATCGGAAGCCAAAAAATTGAAATGGAGCTTAAGAAAAAATTTTCTCAGGCAAAAATAGTTCGGTTAGATAGTGATACGGTTAAAACGATCAAACAAAAAAATAAAATTTATCAGGATTTTCAAAACAACAAAATTGATATTTTAATCGCCACTCAAATTATTTTAGGGAATTTACACACCCCTAACCTCTCTCCCCGAAAAGACGGGACACAGCAAGAGGGGAATAAAGATTTGAATAAAATAAATTTTATCGGCGCGATGTCTCTTGATACTATTTTGCATCTGCCTGATTTCCGTTCAAGTGAAAGAACTTTCCATATAATTTATCAGCTGATAAAAATGTCCGATAATTTTATACTTCAGACATACAGCCCGCAAAATTTTTCTTTTCAAAACGCGCTTAAAATGGATTATGAAAAATTTTATAAAAAAGAAATGGAAGATAGAAAAGCGCTTTTCTATCCCCCGTTTTCTAAATTGATTAAACTTACTTGCTTTAACAACAGCCAAGTAAGTGGTGAAATTGAAGCAAAAAAAATTGTTAATTTATTAAATCAGAGAAAAAAACAATTAGCTGTCAGCGATAAAGATTTGATTATTCTCGGTCCGGCATCCGCTTTTATTTCCCGCGTTCGCGGGCAATGGAAATGGAATATAATTTTAAAAATAAACCCAGCCCTTACATGCAAGGGCTGGGTAAAAAAAGAGAATCAAAATATCAAAGATGAATTATTAAAATTGATTCCTCAGAATTGGCGAATTGACATTGACCCTGAAAATCTTTTATAAAAAATTTTACAACTTTTACTTTATCGGCAAATAAACCTTAAAAGTCGTTCCTTTGTTTTTTCCTTAAATATTTTTTACAGCTTCATCGCTTTTTTGAATTCTACTAAATTTTCTTTGAGATGGCAAATAAATCTTGATTAAAGCAAGGTAAACCCAATGCATGTCAAACCCATTACATTGACAAATTTATATTATAGTGATAGTATTTGAGTAGAATTGTTTTTTAGTAAAAGTCCGAAAAAAATCGGATTTAATGATCTTTAACAATTAAATAAAATAAAAAAAAGGAGGAAAAAAGATAGAAAAAATGAACGAAAAAGAAAAAGCTGAATTTGAAGTAAAAGTAGAAAAAAGAGAATCCGATAAAGAAGGTAAGCTGATAAAAATGCCGTCTCAAAAAATCCTAAAACGTATTGCTGCTGAAAGTGGAGTCCATGACATCATAGAGATTCTCACTAAAATGTCCCCTACTGACTTACAGTCACTACTTCTTGAGGTCTACAAACAAAAGGCACTATCGCTTCAGCTTCGACAAATTGTCAAGCAATACCGCGAAAATCGATTCACAGTACATAGTACTATAAATCAATGTGATCTGATTGAGTTCGACAGCATTGCTTATCAAGTACTACCAAAAACTTACGAGGCGATTGAGCTCTCACCAATTGCGCCATTTGGCTTAAATAGCGTCCTTACAAAGATTAGTCAGAACAATGTAATGACAACATCTCGTAATGTGGAAATTGTTGCTGATCCCACTTCAATATTAGCAATAACCTGTGCTCACAAACGTGATGCATTGCTAAAAACTAACCCAAAAACTACGGAAAAAATTCGGCTTGCGACAAGCCATCGTATGATTCGACAACAAAATTTTGATAATATTAACGGCTTCACACCACATTTTCGTGCGTTTGCACTCACAGCAGCAGGACGAGATACTGGAAATGAACAATTTGAAAAGGAACTAATTGTTGAACACATCTCTTTTTATCTCGCGTTAATAAAACAATTATCTAGCACGAATCTGTATTATGCCGATGATATAACGGTCGCTATTTCTGACATCCGTATTATTGAAACACTTGTGGATATTTTTGCTATAGATCGGATGGAAATTGGCCAGAATACTCAAAATTCTTCGTATTCTGTATTTAAAAAGTATAATATCATATTACCTGACCATATTCATTCAGTACAAAATATATCAAAAAACGCAATTATACGGTATGGAATTGAACGACCAATTGAGCTCCTTGATATTGCTGAGAAAACAATTATTGCACCGCTTAAAAAAGCATTTCCACGGGTATCATTTGTAATGGATATACAAAGAACGGCTGGTATTGGTTACTACACCACATTGTGTTTTAAAATAAGCATGCGCAACCAATCAAGAAATTTCTTTCCTCTTGTTGATGGAGGTATGGTCAATTGGACTCAAAAACTATTATCATCGCGTAAAGAACGAGCACTTACAAGCGGTATTGGTTCAGAATTGTTCTGCAAGCTGTTCCGAAAAAAAATAGGAGATACATATCATGAAAAATAATCTTAATAAAGAATAATTCCTCTTGTCATAAAATAATGGCGAGAGGATTTTTTTATCAGTGAATAATCACACAATACCGGAATCAAGAATTTCAAACCGATTCTGCGTAGAGTCAAGATGGACTGTTGCGCCAAACGGCAGTGTAATAATCGGAGCGACATGCCCAATATTGACATTATAAACAACAGGATATTCATATCCTTCGGTGTAATACATAATCATATCTTTTAATATTTTATCTTCTTTCTGTCCATAGCCATATGGCCGTCCAATCATAAGCCCTTTGATACTGGCAAAAACACAAAGATTGTCAAGATCTGATAGGAATGAATCAAGCCACGATTGAGAATAGAATATACCAGAATCACCTTCAGGAATATCAATAAAGAATATTTTATCGGCTGGATTAACCCAATATTCTGAACCTGCTATATGATTTACTGTTGGAATAGCGCCTCCCCAGATTAAAGCTTTTGCTTTTCCTTCTCTCCACCACTCATATCCTTGTGATGGATATAGTTTCCGAGACCGCGTAAGGTCTCTTTTCTTGAACCAATCCAAAAATTCATCTGTCCAAATTTCTGAGGGCTTCACCAATCCAATAGGTTTTTCGTTCATCAACGCTTTTTTAAAATAGTTAAGAGTATACGGCAATACAGTGGGATATTCGCCAAACTCTGACATAAGACACGGACCATAGAACGTTCGCAGACCTGCCTTTTTTGCAAACGCATAGTGCAAAATAGTAATATCAGAATATCCAATAAAAATCTTTGGATTATTGCGTATGAGATCAAAGTCAAGGTATTTCAAAATCTGATTAGAATGATCTCCTCCAATTGTGCACATAATGGCATCAACTTTATCATTAGCAAACATTTGATGCAAATCAGAGGCACGATCTATGGGACTTCCGGATACCCATCTTTCTCGATTCCGAGAGTGGCTTGCAAACACGACTTGAAAACCTATCTTCTCAAGCATCTTCTTTCCTAATTCAACGCGATGGGGAAATAATTCTGCAAGCCCAGCTGAAGGAGAAACAATTCCTATTGTATCTCCTTTTTTTAATTTTTTTGGATTCGTTAATTCCATAAACAAATAATTTACATTTTTACAGCGCAAGTAAGAATATTCATTCCTCGATTAGAAAGTAATGAATTGCTATTATGTTTCATTTCAAGTTCAAAAACAGCATCAAAAAATGTCTGATCTTCAAGTACTTTTGATATGCGGCTTTTCTTTTTATTTTCTGGATCAAAATCTTCGGGACCAGGCTGTACAAAAATAGGAATTCCATATGTATTCACAATGGTAAAACCAACCTGTTGTAATAGTGTCTCCATTGACTCTTTAGAATATGTTACTAAATCAGGAACATACGGATTCCATTTTACTCTATATGTTTCTGCGAGACGTATAAGTTCATCAGCAGACACAACATAATTATTGATTTTTGAAGCAATTGCATTGTAATACCCATGTCCCATTATGATAATTTTGCCGCCAGGATTGAGAATGCGATACAGTTCTTTTATTGCCTGTTCATTTTCATAAATAAAACTAATAGGATTGTAGATACTTATAATATGATCTACCGACGCATTAGAAACTTTCTTCATATTACGGATATCTCCATAAATCATTAAGACACGATCGTCTAATTTTACTTCTTTAATATTCTGCTTTGCTCGTTTTATCATATCTTCCGATAGATCATAAATAATAAATTTACATTTATATTCTGCACTTAACTTCACTACCCATCTACCAGTTCCCCCGCCTACATCCATAATAGTGGCTGATGCATTGATATTAGTTGGAATATTTTGCTTAATAATCTTAAAAATAAGTGCATCCGAAAGCTTCCAAAATGCGAGTTTGCTTGCATTATCAACATTTTTTGCGTACGGCTTAAAAAATGAATTGAACTCTTTTTTATCCATAAAGTATTATTAAAAACAAATAGTTATGATCAAGAAAAGATAGCAACTTCTGCACTCGCTCATCATATAATTTCCACTAAAATTAAGGTATAGTTTTAATATTTTTTAAACGCGGATAAAATATGACATCTCTTATGCTTTCTTTAACTAAAGCCCAAGCTATAAATCTTTCTATCCCTAAACCAAAACCGGATGTTGTTTTATAATTCGATAATCGACGCAAATCAATATACCATTCATATGGCTTTTGCGATAAATTATTTTGTCTTTTTAATGATTCATACATTTCTTGAGGATTATTTTGTCTTTGGCCGCTTCCTAAAATTTCTCCGCCGAATGCCTTTTTAGCGAGTGGAGGAAATAATAGATCTGCATTAATAGTTCTATCTTTATTTTTTGGATACGGCTTTTGATAAAACGGCACTCTATCTCTATCAAAATACTTAATCCAAACAGGAACATCTAAATGTAATAAATCCATTAATTTAATTTCTCCTTCCTGTGTAATATCCTTCCCGTACTTAGTAAAATTAACATATCTCTTGTTTTGACTTTTAATCAGAATTTCAACAGCTTCGTCAAATGTTATTACAGGAAAAGCGTTTAACTTTACTATTTTTTTTAATATTTTTTTAGTTTTATCTACATCAGTACTAATCTTACTAACCGTATTTTTCATTAAAAGAATTGTTGCGCATAAAGACTTAACATATTTTTCCGCAATCGGAATTAAATTTTCTAATTTACCCGTCATTTCAAACTCGCAATGAAAAAATTGATTAAGATGTCTATTGTCGGGATTTTCTCCGCGCATTGATGGAAGATAACAATATACTTTATCTAATTTGTTCAGCAACAAAGGCTCAAAACCGAACTGCGAAGAATCCACTAAGAATGTTTCCAGTTGTCCAAATTTTATTTTAATTGGTTCAGAATCAGAACCTGGGCCCATAGGAGATGAAATACTTGGAGTTATCATAAATAAATCTATGTTTTTCGCTCCAATTTCAATTCCGAAATAATTATCTGAAGTAAATTTTATATAATGCCTTAAAAGTAATAATGCGTAAAAATAATCATTGACAGCTATATCTTTATAATGACTATTGGGATTATATTTAGGTAAATTAAAAAATCGTTTCTTGATTTTAGAAATTTTTAAATCATCCTTTAATAATCTTTTTTTAACAAAACTAGAAAGCATAAATTGATAATATATTTCTATTTCTTATAAAGCAGAAACATCTACAGTGTATAGCACAAAGCTAAAATTGCTAAAGGCAACCCATCCTTTATTTTTTTAACCATTATCATTAAAATTTTTCTTAAAAAAAATCTCGCCACTCTTACTCTATCTTCTTTCCGCTTCCCTGCGCGCAACTTTTACCTTATCGGCAGATAAACTTTAAAAGTTGTTCCTTTGTTTTTTCCTTCGCTGAAAACAGAAATTTTTCCGTTGTGTTCCTCAATTACTTTTTTAGCGATAAAAATGCCTAATCCTGTTCCGGAAATATAAAATTGTTCAGCTCTTTTCCCGCGGGAAAATTTCTTGAATAAGCATTTTTTATCTTCTTTAGAAACTCCCATTCCGGTATCGGCTATCTCGCAGACAAGAAAATTATTTTCTTTTTTAATGTTTATATCAACACCTCCTTTTGAGGTGTATTTTTGCGCGTTATCAATCAGATTAAGAAAAATCTGGCTTAAATAATTTTCATCCCCTTGAATTTCCGGCAATTTTTTTGGATATTTAAAATTAATATAAAGATTATTTTTGTCAAAATTTGTTTTAAGCGTTTCAATCGTATCTTGAATGATTTTTACTAAAGAGACCTGCTTAAAATTATGCTGTTCAAGCTGTCCCCCGCCTTCAAGCTCCATTGCGTCAATCATATCATTGGTAATATTATTCAGCCGTTCAGTGCTTAAATAAATTCTTTTCATCATTTCATTTCTGTCTTTTTTGGGCATTTTTTTAAAATCTCCGGCGCACCACATGGAAATCATTCCTCTAATTGCCGTCAAAGGCGTTCGCAATTGATGGGAAGTGATATGCAAAAATTCTTCTTTAATATCAATAAGATCTTTAAGCCGCGCGTTAGCTTTTTCAAGTTTTAAAGTTAAATGTTCTAATTCTTTTATTCTCTCAATTTCATTCAAAACACTTTTAATAAGAAAATAACCAAAACAAAGAAAAGCCGCTAAAATTAAAAGTTTTAAAACCTGATGTAAAAAATCCGAAGTAAGAAATAAAATATCAAACGAAAGCAAAATAGCAATTAAAGTTACAAAAAGAGAAGTTAAGACAATTTTAATATCAAAAAGTTCTTTCTTGACAATAGCGTAAGCGGTAAAAGCAAGAAAAAAAACAACAGAGTAATTGCCAAATTCAGCATATTGAACGCTGTCTCTCAGAAGAGGAAAAATCATGTTAAAAATAAAATTCATTAATATCCAGATGAATAGACCGATTAAAAGATATTGAACTTTTATTTTTTTTGTAAATGAAAATTTAAAATAATTTCTAACAAGTAAAAATACTACTAAAATTGATAAAAATATCGCCATTCCATAAAATACAATACTTCCTTTGTTAAAAATTAAATCCGCTCCTGCCTGTTTAAGTACCACATCTTTAATCACCAAATTAGTAAAAATTGATATCAAAAAAAGAGATATTCCTCCAAATAAAATAATTTTACTTAAATACCGAAATTTTTTTTCGAGATGTAAAAAATAAATCGGAAAAAAATAAAATGGGATATAAAAAATAGAAACTGCCCCATAAGCTAATTTGCTCCAAAATAAAACAGACTGAGTAGTTGAGGAAGTTATCGTAAAATGATAAAAAGTAATCCAAAATACTACGCTAATCGCCATTAGAGAAAATAGTTGATTAATTTTAGATTTCCGATTAACAGAATATACCCAAAAAGCTAACCAAAAACTTATTATAATAATTAAAAATGAAAAAATTTTATAAATTAAAGGAATTTCTATCATTTATTTGTATTTTTTACTAATTAAATGTAAAACAATTAATTTTTCTAAACCCGAAAGAAATTTTTTAATATATATTGCTTTTATTCCTGTTCCTAATTTTTCAATCTCGTAATAATATCGTTCCCATTCTTTCAAAAAATTTTTTTCGATTTTTGTGTTTTTAATTTTTTTAATAATTTTTAATTTATTTTTCTTGTTCATCTCGTCAATAGTTGTAATTCCTAAATCTATTGCATAAATAAATACTCCACTGCTAAAATCATCTTCATAAATTTCTCTCTCCCATGTACTAATCCAATTGCCAATTCTTGCCATTTTTTGTGCCAGCAAAATAATTTCTCTTATTTTTCCAAATTTCCTAAAATCAATATTTGAAAGACACATCAAATCAAGTTCTGAATAAATCATAGCCACCATATTGTAAGGCATATATAAATCACATTCTGTTTTATTAATAAGATAAGGATAATTATTCAAAAAATGAGAATATTTTATTGTATTAAGAACTTGAACGGTGTCAAAATAAAAAATCTTTTTTAATTTTTTATATTTTGGATATTTTTTAATTTTTTGTTCTATATAATTCCAAAGGTTCTTAGTGTAAATCAAATACCGTTTCTCTTTTTTATTCAAATAATTAAAATCAATATGATTTTGTTTCAAAGAAATTTTTAATAATTTATCTAATAGAATTTCATTTTTTTGTTTATCAGCAATATCGTCTAATTGAACAATAAACATAGTAACTAAAACTTTAACACTCCATAAAGATTTCTGGTATTTCTTTATAACTGAAAACGGAGAAACTACTTGAAACATCTTATACAACCATTTCCAAATAAATTCATCTCTTTCTCCCACTTTTTCATATTCTTCCATCCATCTCTGTAATTCTAAAGGAAGTTTGACTTTTTGGATTTCATTAATTTCTTTCTCAATTCTTTCCGGCGTTAATTGCTTCAAAATTCCAGTCACCACCGGATATTTTTTTTGTTCTACTTTTGAAAAATTATAATAATCAAGCAGAGATTTTTGTTTAATTGTTTTTGTTTTCATTAGTTTAATTTTTATCTTTCTCTTTTTATCGCAAAATCAGCCATATGCAATAAGAACTTATTATATTTATTTTGTGGCAATAATTTGAGATTCTTTTGCGCCTTTTCAGCAAATTTTTGACTTAATTCATAAGCCGATTTGCGCGCGCTGCTTATGTTTATTAAATCAATTGCTTGTTTTATATCTTTTTCGCTGATTTGCGGTTTTTTCATTATTTCTAAAAATTTATTTCTATTATCAGAAATTAATTCTTTTAGCGCTGAAAGAATAACAATATTTCCTCGTTTTCTTTCTTTTATATCCGCGCCGATTTTTTTGCCAAATTTTTTTTGTTCTCCAAAAATATCCAAAATATCATCTTTTATCTGAAAAGCGATCCCTAAATTATATCCATAATTTCTTAAAGCGTTTATTTGCGTTTCGTTGGCGTTAGCGCAAATTCCGCCAATTTCGCAAGATATTTGGAATAAAAGAGCTGTTTTCTTGGAAACCATTTCAAAATAATCTTTTTCTTTTACCTGCCTATATCTTGTTTCTTGAATATAAAATTCATTTCCCCTGCCAGATTGCTCAAATAAAATATCTAGAATTTCTCCGTCCGCAATTATTTTCATTGTTTTTGCGAAAATCTCGGATATTTTTTTTGAATTTTTTGAATGATTTGCCGCTTGAAAAATTGCCGCAGAATAATCAATGCTAATACATTGCGCGATTGATTTGCCAAACTTTGCCCAGGTGGTTGGTTCGCCTCTTCTCAATTCGCTATTATCAATAATATCATCAACAACCAAAGAATAATTATGCAAAATTTCCAATCCAGCGGCAGGATACAAAACATCTTTGGTTTTACCGCCGAGCGCGCTATAGCTTAAAACAGCCAAAACAGGCCTCATTCTTTTCCCAGCAACAGAAATTTGATAATTAACTAATTTTTCACGTTCTTTGTCAATATGCAAACACAAAATTTCCTGAATTACTGGTTCAAGCTTTTGGTTTATTTTTTTTACAATTAAATTTAATTCCTGTTCCACAGTCATTTGACGTTCATTGAAAAATACATCCCCTCCATTAAATTAATCTTAAATTCCAGTCGCTACTGGATATTTTTTTGCTCGGTTTCTGTAAAACCGTATTTTTTTATACTTTCTTTATTTTTATCTCTGGCATCCCGGACAAAAATATGTTCCGCGGCCATTTAAGATAATTTTTTTAATTTTACTTCCGCATCTTAAACAAATTTTTCCTTCACGGCCGTAAACTTTAAGCAAGGGAACATAATTTCCCTTTTTGCCGAAAACATCAACATATTGATTAACTGACGAACCTTTGCGAGTAACCGCTGTTTTTAAAATTTTTCTTAAGCATTGATAAAGTTTTTTAATTTCTTCTTTTGTCAAGCTTCCCGCAAAGCGAGTTGGCAGAATTTTGGCGCAAAAACAGCTTTCCGCGGCGTAAATATTCCCCACTCCGGCTAAAAAATTCTGATTCATTAAAAGCGGTTTTATTTTTGCTTTCTTTTTTTGAAATAACAAATTCTGAAATACCTTTAAAGTAAAAGTTTTATCCAACGGCTCCGGACCAAAATCTTTTTCAGCCAATAATTTTTCTAATTTCTTGTCATTTAATAATTTTACAAAAGCGAACTTCCGCAAATCGTTGAAAAAAAGTTTATCGCCATTTTGAAAAGTAAAAATCAGGCAAGTATATTTCGTATTTTGTATATCGTATTTTGTATCTTGCGTTTTGTAAATAAATTGTCCGGTTAGTTTTAAATGAACGGCCAAATTATAATTGTTGGACAATTTAATAATTAAAAGTTTTGCCCGGCGCTGAACATCTTTAATTCTGGAATTTTTAATGATTTTTTTAAATTTATCCGCCGGACAATTAATTGTTTTTGGCGCCAAAACTTCAACCGAGACAATTTTTTTGCCTTTTATTTTTTGTAAAAGTTCTCGTTTAATTGTTTCTACCTCTGGCAACTCCGGCATAGATTTTATTATTTTTAAAATTTACTAAATTAAAATGTAACACACATTAAACGACCGTTCAATATCTATTACATTTTAAATAATGTTTTTTAGAAAAGTTATTTATTCTTTAAGATTTTTCTTCAGTCATCTCCATATTTCTATAAATCCCCAATCCAAGAAAAGCTCCCAAAAAAGCGCAGATAATAAAAAAGGTTATTAGATAAGTTAATAATAACGAGCCAGATAAATTTAAAATTCCATTTCCAATAATCGGTCCGATTAAAGAGCCCAAAGCAAATCCAACCGCTCCGTATTTTGCCAATGATAAAACTTTAATTTTCAAAGCAAAAGCGTAGAAGATGCTGATAATGAAACCGATGAGAGCAAAAACAAGGATTAATTGTCCAATAAGAAGTGAGGGACTTAATGTAAATATAGCATTATTTTGTATAATCAAAACTGGACTCCAAAGTAAAAGCGGATATGATACAAATAATCCTCCGAAAAATCCAACCACGCCTCCAACTAATCCAAATAAAATTAATCTTTTAAACATTCTTTTTTTATCTTTAAATAATATTGCTAACAAACTTCCACCTAATGCTAAAAAAAGAATTGCTGGCAGAGAAAAAAGATCATAAAAAGTTTCATAAAACAATCCACCTCCCCAAAGAATTCCAGCTATTCCAAATCCAATTATTCCAACAATTAAATGTTTAAATAAATCAGCTTTTTTTTCTTCTAATAATAAATTTTCCATTTTAAAAATCAAATTAAGAAAAAGTAGACATATAACCCATAATTAAAGGAGTTATTGCAGATATAAAAATCAAAAGTCCAATAATTAAAAATAAAGCGATCCTTTTTGCTAAATTTTCTATTTCTTTAGTTGCAAAATAAGCAACACCAGCAATAAATATATCCAAAAAGAGAAAAGTTGATAGCAAGGATGTTTGAGATAGATTTGCAAACAAGCAGCCTATAATACCAATAAACATATAAAGTGGTAAAAAAAATACTTTATAAGTCCTGTCTCCATTCATTGCAAGGAGAATAAAACAAAAACTATACATATAAACAATCAACAAGATAATACTACAAATTATTCTTACCTTAATATTATTCCAAGCACCAGAAAGTTTTTTAAATAATACTAATAAAAGAACCATAGATAGCATAGGAATGGGTGCAAAGATAAAAAAAGCAAAAATATTATTTTCAAACCCTGTCCCATGAGAGAAAAAATTTGGAATAATTGTTACCAAAATACTTACTCCTATCCCCATTCCCACCGAAAGCAAATAAGCCATCTTATTCTCTCTCGGTATTTCTTGAATAAATTTTAATTTTAAAATTGATTTTAATTTTTCCATATTATCCTCTTTTTAATTATTAAACGAATTATTTATTTTTTTTAGAACGATTAGGAATTTCAGCTAACCTCATTGCCATTTGAGAATAAGACCATGATCTTTTAGAATGGATTATTGACTTAATCGGTTTGTCATTTTCTAAATCCTGTTTTGCTTTTTTAAGTTCTTTTTCCGCTTTTTTAATTATTTTTTCAATTCTTTTTTTAAATCTATCATTTTTTACTTCTGTATTTTTTGCTTCATCAATTGCCGTTTCTGCTAAAAGATAATCTGCTTTTGCTAATCTATTTTCTACTTTTTCAAAAGAAGAAAAAAGATCAGGATCATTAATTTTTAATTTCTTGCTTATCTTTTCCAATAGTTTCAATCGCGCTACCGCTCTTAATTCATAATTAAAAACTTTTCCTCCTTGTTTTTTGTCCAAATGAGTATCATTAATCCAGAAATTTTGATTAAGAGATTTATTGATTAAACTAATGGCTTTTTGAATATTTTTTTGAATAATTCTATTATCATTTTCAATTGATTCTAAATCATCAATTGCTTTTTCTTTAATTTCTTTTGGACTTTCCCAGAGACCCAAGACAGTGAAAGTTTGAATTTCATCTTTTACAACTGGAATGTTTTTCTTCTCTTGTTTTTCAATTAATTTCATATCTTCTGAAGCAATCATTGTAAAATCATATTCTCCGTTGTCTGTACCGACTATTTCAACTTGATAATCACCTTTAATCGGATTAGGAATCATAATATATTGTTTTTCTCCTTGCTGCTGGAAAATCGCTTCTGGGATTTGGATTTCAGGTTCATTTGTCTGATAGTTTATTCCAATATGTCTGCCTTGTGGGTCATAGATGTGGAGATCTACTGGACAAGCAACCTCAAATTTTATTTGATTTATAATTCCTGTTGGGCGGGTTTGATTCCATCTATCTTTAAACCAAGGTAGTGCAGCATCTTCAGATTTCCATGGAGCAGGATTACCAAATTGATTTGGCCAATATCCATCAATTGGTTCATTCTGCGCTTCTCCTTTTAATAATTTGTTCTCAAGCAAACAAAATTCTCTTTGTTCCCCGTTTATTTCTTTTGTTGTTTGTTCAATACAATTTCCAACCTTATAATAATTAAAGAAATTAGGGCTGTAAGTTAATCCACCTGGATTAAAAATATCAAAATATCCCATATCTTCAGAATGGTAACCTCCATGACTTCCTTCGGCAACATAAACAACAGAATGAGTAGTGTCTTTTTTTACCACTCTACTCCATGGACAAATTCCCATAGACCAATGCCTTGCAAAACGAACTTCAATTGGCTGGTTTAAATTATTTTTATCAAAGATTACAAAAATAGTTGCGTCAAAATCATGTTCGTGATCAAACCAAACAGGATGTTCATTAAACGCCATATACATCCAATACTGAATTGTAAAATAATTATTATCTTCAACTGTGTGAGCATAAACATAAGGTTTTGCCCAATCACCTTTTTTTATTTCGTAATTTTCCCGGTTATTTTCCACATCAGCGTCATTGTCAAAATAAAAACCGGTTGGATGATATTCCTCTCCTTGGGAAAATTTCCAATAAGGAAAGTAATCTTCAATTAATTCTTTCTGTTTTTGTTCTGAAATTGTTGAAACAACTTCAAAGCTTTCCGAATTATCAATTGCTTGATTTTCAAATTCATCTTCAGCGACAATAGTAAGAGTATATTCGCCTAAATTAGTTCCTTCTGAAATCGTCCATTGAACTGTATAAATTCCATCATTAGCTGTTTCATCTAGACTTTCTCCATTATCAAAAAGAAAAACTTGTCCTAAACTAGATAAAATCGCTTTTACTGAAATAATTTCGCTCTTATCAGTTATTTTTGCTTTAATAATAGAAGGTTGGTTTGGTTTTAATTTATTCGGTTCAATGGAAATGTTAGAGATTTGAGGAGGGGTGTTGTCTATCTGTTCTCTCCCAAACGCAACCAACTGATAAATCGGATTTCCAGTCCAGCCACTTCCTGATTCCCGATAAGGAACATAAAGAGTGCCATCTTTTCCTATTGCCGGACTTAAATAACTTTCTGTCCATTTATCATATTTCCATTTTAATTCTCCATTAGGATTAACAGCGTAAAGATATTCTCTGCCTCCATAAATTGTTCCATCTTTATCAATGGCTAATTTTGAAAAAAACCAGCCAGCATCACTATTAGTTTCATATTCCCATTTTAATTCTCCATTTTCTTTATTTAAAGCAATCAGTTTGGATTGATTATAAGAGCCATCAACAGGAAGATAAACTGTTTGATTTAATTCATCTATTGAAGGAGAGCCAATCCGATTAGTATGTTCATAGTTCCATTTTTCTGAACCATTGGGATTAATTGCGTAAAACTTCGCTTTGCCTCCTCCAGTTCCTGTGCCAATATAGATTATTCCATTTTCATCTATGGCTGGAGAAGAAGCGGTTGAATTTTCTAAATCAAATTTCCATTTTAAAGTACTGTCTGGATTTAAAGCGTAAAGATATTGGTCAGCAGAGCCGAAATAAATTGTTCCATCCTGACTAATAGCTGGCGAGTTATCAATAAAATTATTGGTTGGAAAAGTCCATTTAAGATTGCCATGTGAATCAATCGCATAAAGATTATTATCAGGAGAACCGAAATAGATTGTTTCTTGTTCGTTAATAATTGAAATAGTTGGAGCAGAAGGAATCCATTCTTGAGAAGGAGTTGAATATGTCCATTTAATTGAACCATCTTCTTGATTTAAAGCAATCAAATTTCCTTTATCAGTTCCAAGATAAATTGTCCCATCTATACCAATGGCTGGAGATTTAGAATTTATGCTTTGGTTAAGGTCTTTTTCCCATTTTAATGTTCCATTGGGGTTGACTGCGTAAACAATTCCTTTATTTCTGATAAAATAGATTGTCCCATTGGAAGAAATAACCGGAGCAATATTGGCTCTGCTATAGATTTTTGAAAGATCAGAAATCCATTTGATTTCATTTGTTTGCGGACCGGAGAATTCACTTTGTCCGGTGTGCTGGGGATTTTGGCCAAAGAGAGGATAGGGAGAAATCGCGGCAGAGACGGAAGAAGAAAACAGAAAAGTAGAAAAGAATATTAGAATAGTGAAGGATATTTTAATAAAGTTTTGTTTCATAATAACTCCTGTCTCTTTCAAAAAAGAAAAATCTGTCTCTTCCAAAAGAAATAATTCCCTCCTGTTTATTAAAAATAAAATTCAATCTTACAATAATTTCTCCTGGTTTTTTTCGTCATATTCAATTCCCAAATGCTTGTAGGCCGATTCAGTGGCAATGCGGCCGCGCGGAGTGCGCGCAATAAATCCCAGCTGCAAAAGATACGGCTCATAAACACATTCAATCGTGTCTTCCTCTTCTGAAGTTGCCGCGGCTAAAGTTTTTATTCCTACCGGCCGTCCTTTAAACTGTCCGATCATCACTTCCAAAATTTTTCGGTCTGTTTTTTCCAAACCGAATTCGTCAACTTCCATCGCGTCAAGAGCTTCTTGGGCTATTTTTTTTGTAATTTTTCCCTCGCCTTTAACTTGAGCAAAATCTCTGACTCTTTTCAAAAGACGATTGGCGATTCGCGGAGTGCTCCGGGAGCTTCTGGCAATTTTTTCCACTCCTTCTTTTTCCAATTCAATATTTAAAATTTTCCCTGAACGAGTTACTACTTGCTCAATATCTTCAGAGTGGTAAAGATCCAAGCGATGGACAATTCCAAAACGGTTTAAAAGCGGCGAAGACAAAAGTCCGATTCTGGTAGTCGCGCCGATTAAAGTAAAACGCGGCAGATCAAGGCGTAAAGTCCGCGCCGAAGGTCCCTTGCCGATTATAATATCAAAAGCAAAATCTTCCATCGCCGGATAAAGAACTTCTTCAATAACTTTATGCAAGCGGTGAATTTCGTCAATGAAAAAAATATCGCCATCAGACAAATTAGTCAGAATCGCCCCCAAATCCCCGACTCTTTCAATCGCCGGACCAGAAGTAATTTTAATTCCGACGCCCATTTCCGAAGCGAGAATATGCGCCAAAGTTGTTTTTCCCAGACCGCTTGGCCCATAAAAAAGTGTATGGTCAATCGCCTCTTTCCTGTCTTGGGCCGCCCGAATAAAAACAGATAAATTTTTTCTTATTTTTGCCTGCCCGACAAATTCATTAAAACTTCGCGGTCTTAAAGCAGAATCCAATTCCCGGGGTTGATTTGAACCGTTTTTTTGCTCTTCGTTTTTATTTTCTTCTTGATTTTCTTTTTGATTTAATTGCATAAAAATAAAATTTACAAAATAATATTATTTTAATTTAATCTCAATTACTCCTTTTTTAATTTCTTCAGCCAAATCCTTACTTGATCTCTCGCTTAATTTTTCAAGAAATTTTTCCGCTTTGGCTTGCTCCATTAAAAACGGCTGGGATAATTTACTCTGAATCGGAAAAAGCTTATAAATATTTTTATTCGGGTTCACCCTGTTAGAATCATTATTTCTGACAGGGTAAATTTCCAAAGCGACTGCCAATCCCTGCTGAGTTTGTTGAGAAAAATATTGGTCAAAAACAAAATTTCCCAAAGAATAAAAAATTAACTTGTTATTATAAATTTCAATTTCCTGAACAACATGCGGATGATGCCCGATAATTAAATCAGCTCCGGCATCAATTATCTTGCGCGCTAATTTCTGCTGAAAAACCGAACTTTTTACCTGATATTCATTTCCCCAGTGAATGCTTACGATTAAAAAATTCTCCGGATTTTGTTTTTTAACTGATTTTATTGTTTCAATAATTTCTTCGTCTGGACAATTTGAAGGAAATGTTTTGTTAAAAGCGAGAAATGTTATCTTGTCTTTTTGAAAAAGAAATTCATCAGAGCATTTCAAAGGATCGCCGACAAAGTTAATATTTTCCTTTTTTAAAAATTCTCTTGTCTGTTTCAATCCGCTTTTGCCCATATTTAAAGTATGGTTATTCGCCAAAGAAAGAAGATTAAAATTGGCAAATTTTAATCCTTCAATCGCTTCCGGATAAAAAGCGAATTGCAAAGAATCGTCAGAAAAGTTTGGTGGATTTTTCACAATCGGCCCTTCTAAATTTCCGAAAGTAAGATCTGTTCCTTTTAAAAATTGGCTGATTTTTTCAAAAGGATAAAGAAAACTGTTTTTTTTCATCAATCGCTCCACCGCCCGATCCAGCATAATATCGCCGACAAATATAATTGTTTTCGTTTCTAAAAAATCATTTTCCAATGGAAGAGAATTTTCTTCTGTATTTTTAATTTTATCGGTTTTTTGTAAATCCAGCGCTGGAACTTCAACGTTAAATGAATTTTCTTTTTCAGAATTTAAAACATAAAAAGTGTTTTTCTGATTTAAAGATCCAAAATTATTAACGCTCCAGCAAATTCCAACGGTAATTAAAATAGAAAAAATAATTCCGATAATGATTAAAATATTTTTTCTCATAAAACTCAAAATAAATTCTTCAACCCAATTTTAAAATTTCCTCGGCGATTTTGCGGGCGGCGTCAGGAGCAGCTAATTTTCTCGCGCGCAAAGTCATCTCTCTTCTCAAATGCGGTTTGGCAAAAATTTCTTTCACTTTTTTGATTAAAAGGTGAGGCTTGAAATTTTTCTCGCTCATTCTAATCGCCGCGCCGAATTTGCTGTAATAATAAGCGTTTTTTGCCTGATGATCTCCAGCGGATGAAGAAAGTGGAATTAAAATGCTCGGTT
>DAOWLE010000039.1 GCA_030643545.1 bacterium
GGACTGGGACTAGATTGAATTACAAAATCAAAATTATTGCCATTAGTGTCCCAGCCGTTTCCCATTCCAGAATCCATTCCGCCGACAGCCATATCAACCGCCTGCGATCCGCCAAACGCTTTTCTCTCAATGGATTGCCCCGCAGAAAGATTTGCGACCGCGGTTCCTTCATATCCATTACTTGGCTGATCGCCAAAACCAACCATATCTATAACATTAGTTAAAGCAGTCTCGCTCGCGCTAAGATAAACAGAACCATTGTCTGCTAAATCATTACTTTCAGCTGTATATGTCGCGTCAGGAGTTGTTCCGATGTCAGTATATTGCGATGAAGCGATTAAAAAGAAACCATAAGCGGGAATAGTATCGCTTGCACTGTTAGAAGCAAAATCAAGCGTTCTGTTTGTGTCTGTTCCGGAATCATCTCTGAAATGCAATTTATATCCCGATAAATCAATAGCTTGATCTCCCGCATTATACAGCTCAATAAATTCTTTATTCGTGGCACCATTTAATCCTGTCATAACTTCGCTGATTTTTACTCTCACAGGATTTACAATCGCTTGCGCGTCTGTTGTTGTATTATGAGTAATATCATCATCAGCTAAAACATCAGCGCTGACAGTTAAAGTTGTCACACCGGCGGTAATCGCTCCGCTTGCTACTACTCTAACAATATTAGGTCCTTGCTTAACAGCGTCTACTACCGTTAACGCTGGATTATTTGTAAAAGTATAATTTCCAGGAGTTTGTGAAGTTGTTTCATCCATTGCTTCGGAAAAAATAACTTCCACCGCTGACGGATTAACCTGCTCAACCACAAGAATAGTTAGCGTGGTTGCTTGCGCTGTTTTAATTTTCAACGGCGACAGATAAGGGATTGAAGTCATTGATAAAATTGTTGATAAAGCGACAAAACAAATTACTGACTTCTGTAAAATTGTTTTGATTTTCTTTTTGTAAGTTTTCATTTTTTTGTTTCCTTTTTAAATTAAAAAATCCATTTGTTCAAAATGGATTTATTTAATCAATTTAAAAAATTATTAATATTAAAAATTAAATTTTTTCTGTTTGTGTTGATATTGTTTTTATTTTTCATTTTATCCCTCCAAAAGATAATAAATTGTTTTGACTAATTTTTAATCAACCTAATTGAATTATAATACTTTTAAATATCTAATGCAATTATAATTGTGGATAACTTTATTCTTGGAACTTGGAACATAAAACTTGCCGTTTTTTTATATTTGTATTTTTAAAAAATAATGTTATAATAAAAATAATGAAAATCAACATTCTTGATATTAAAATAGATAAAATTACTTTTCAGGAAGTTCTCAATAAAATTGAATTTTTTTTAAAATCAAACAATAATCATTATATTATTACCGTTAATCCAGAAATGATTATCGCCGCTCAAAAAGATCAAGAGTTTAAAAATATTTTAAATAAAGCTGATATTAACGTTCCAGATGGAATTGGCATTCTTTGGGCAAGTAAATTCTTGTCAAATAAACGCTGTTACAGTGTAACACTACTGAAACTTTTTATCTCTGGCTTGAGTTTAATTTTTTATCCAAGGTATTGCCGGCAAATTTTGCCGGAACGAATCAGCGGCGTAGATTTAATATATAAAATTTGCCAAAGATTTCAAAATAGCGATTATTCAATATTTTTTCTGGGAGCAGAAAATGGTATAGCTGAAAAAACCGCGCAAAAATTAAAAGAAAAATTTCCGAATTTAAAAATTGCCGGAACTGATTCAACTCTTAACAACGAAAATATTATTAAAAAAATTAATCAAACCAAACCCAATATTCTTTTTGTCGCCTTTGGCGCGCCAAAGCAGGAAAAATGGATTGGGGAAAATTTAGAAAAACTTTCAAGTGTGAAATTGGCAATCGGAGTCGGCGGATCGTTTGATTTTATTTCCGGAAAAATAAAACGCGCTCCGAATTTTATACGACGCATTGGTTTAGAATGGCTCTGGCGATTTATTCTCCAGCCCTGGCGGGCAAAAAGAATTTTCACCGCAACGATTGTGTTTGTTTGGAAAGTTTTAAAATTTGAAATAAAAAAAAAGAGATGAATGTTTTCATCTCAAAAATTTTAAATTTTTAGTTTCTGCTATTTTTTATGTCAGCATTCTATCAAGCATGCCGTTGAATGTTTTAAAAGCATCATCTAACTTTTCCACTGCTTTTTCTATTTCTTCTTTTATCTCTTCCTTTCCTTCTGATTCCTTTAGTTTTCTTCTTATCACTGAATCTCTTGAAAAAATATCTGTGGCTGATTCTATTCGTTCAACAAAAAAGATTTCACTGCCATTGCCAACATCAAAATCACAACTTTGAATTTCCGCGCCGCATCGCTCTTCTATTTTCTTTTGCCATAAAGGTACAATACCCGGTAAAATTGGCCCAATCGCTATTTTCACAACTTTTTTTGTCATTTCTCCTATTTTAACTTCAACAAGCTCTAAGCCAGGAAAACAAAGCCACCATACATTATCTTTTCTTTTCTCTTTGGTCACCTGCTTTACTATTTCTAAAAGTTCAATCAATGTTCTGTCGCCAGTTTCTGAAGCTGTTTTTTTAATGTTCTTCATTTCAAAAGAATTCAACCAATTTATTTCTGTCATTTCTTCTTCCCCTCCTATTTGTTATTTTAAACTTATCATATTACCAAAACTATGTCAATTCCAAACAATAAAATCCGCGTTCGTTTTGCTCCTTCGCCAACCGGCGATCCGCATATTGGAAATATTCGGTCGGCGCTTTTTAATTGGCTTTTTGCCCGACATTTTAACGGAGAATTTATTTTAAGAATTGAAGATACTGATAAAAACAGAGCGGTTGAAGGAAGCTTGGAAAAAATTTTAGAAAACTTAGAATGGCTTGGATTAAATTATGATGAAGGTCCGTATATCCAATCCGAACGATTGGATATTTATAAAAAATATGTTGAGCAATTATTAAAAGAGGAAAAAGCTTATTATTGTTTTTGCAGTTCTGAAAGATTGGAAAAAATGCGGAAAAAGCAGACAGAAAAAAAACAAGCGCCAAAATACGATCGCAAATGTTTGTCATTAACAAAAGAAGAAATTGAAAAAAACCTTGAAGCGAAAATTCCTTACACAATTCGTTTAAAAATTCCGGAAGGCGAAACAAAATTCAAGGATTTAATCCGCGGCAAGGTTTCTTTCCAGAATAAAGAAATTGACGACCAAATTCTTTTAAAATCAGACGGCTATCCGACTTATCATTTGGCAAATGTTATTGACGACCATTTGATGAAAATTTCCTATGTTATTCGCGGAGAAGAATGGATATCAAGTA
>DAOWLE010000027.1 GCA_030643545.1 bacterium
ACTAAACTAAACTAAACTAAACTAAACTAAACTAAAACCGTTAAAAGTTTCAAAATTCAAAATTGGAATTTGATTCAAAATTCAAAATTCAAAATTTCAAAAATATTATGCAACTTCATCAATTAAAACCTAATCATAAATTAAAAAAGAAAAAACGCGTTGGCCGCGGGGGAAAACGCGGGACTTATTCTGGCCGTGGAATAAAAGGCCAAAAGGCGCGTTCTGGTTCAAAAAGAAAACCGGGTTTTGAAGGTGGGCGAACTCCTCTCTGGCGGCAATTGCCGAAGAAAAAAGGATTTAAAAGCATTCATTTAAAACCAATGGCGATTAACCTTAATCTTTTAGAGCAAAAGTTTTCCGACGGCGATTTGATTACTCCTCGCGAGTTGTGCAAAAAAGGTTTGATTGATAATATTAAATTAGGAGCGAAAATTTTAGGGCAGGGAGAAATTACAAAGAAGTTAATTGTAAAAAATTGTTCAATTTCAAAAAGCGCGAAAGAGAAAATTGAAAAAGCGGGAGGGAAAGTAAGCCAAAAGTTGGAAGTCCATAAAGTTAAAAGTTAAAAGTAAATTTTCCTTCTTTGTAAAGGGGGATTTCCGCCTACGGCGGATCAGCCGAAGGATGAAAGGGGGATTTTTAGAATGGCGATTATTCTTTAATCTTTCAAATATAATTAATAATTTAAAAAGGAAAAAAATTATGGAAACAAAAAATTTAGAAAACAACGAGGCGGAAAAAAAAGCGCTGCCTCAGAGAAAAGCATATTCTTTTAAAAAAAAGAATTCAAGTTTTAAAATGGCAGCCGCTTTTTTGATAGTCGGCTTAGGAATTGGATTTGTTGGTGGCAGTTCTTCAGATAGAATTTCGGGGATTTCATCAAATGGAAATTCGGAAGTTTTTAAATGCGGCGAAAAAACTTGCGTTGCTTATGACAAACCGATTATTAATTTAAAAGTAATCGGTATTAAGGGCGATGAAAAATGCGATCCAACTTCAGCTACTGAATCAAATCCAACTTCAATTACCGATTTAATTAAAAGAAATATTTCTCCGACGATTAAAGTTGAAATGTTAGAAATTGATTCAGAGGAAGCAAAGGATTTAATTAAAAAATTTGAAATTAAAACAATTCCGGCGTTTGTTTTTGATAAAGGCATAAAAGAAGTTGAAAATTATGAGCAATTAGCGGAAATACTTATTGAAAAAGACAGCCAATATTTATTTGATGCTGTAAAAGCAGGAATACCAACCTGCCAATATTTAAAAATTCCGCCGGTTAAAGATTCGGATTCGCAAAAAGGCCCGAAAGACGCTGAAATAACAATTATTGAATACAGCGATCACCAATGCCCTTACTGCTCTAAGGCGCATCAGACAGTTGAACAACTTTTTGACGAATATGAAGGCAAAATCAGATTGGTTAAAAAACATCTTGTTTTAGAATATCACAAAGAAGCTCAAAAGGCGGCTGAAGCGGCTGAATGCGCGGGTGACCAAAAGAAATTTTGGCAGATGAACGAAAAATTATTTGAAAATCAAAAAGATTTAAACGTAGAAAAAATTAAAGGAATTGCCAAAGAAATTTCTTTGAACACAAAAAAATTCAACAGTTGTCTTGATTCTGGAAAATACGAAGAAAAAGTTAAAAATCAGAAAAAAGAAGGCGAAGAATTTGGCATCAACGGCACTCCGTTTTTCTTTATTAACAAGCAAGTGATTAATGGCGCCCAGCCGTATGAAGAATTTAAGAAGGTTGTTGAGAAAGAATTAGGAAAATAAAAAATTTTCAAGAAGGCGGCATTCGTAAATGTCGCCTTCGGAAAAAATATAATCAAAAAAAGTGAATATTAACAATCTAAAAAAAATACATTTTATTGGGATTGGGGGAATTGGAGTGAGCGCGATTGCCAAGTTGATGATTTGGCAGAAAAAAAAAGTTTCTGGTTCGGATTGCCAGCAATCGGAAATCACTGACGAATTGAAAAAAATGGGAGCGCAAATTTTTATTGGACACCAAAAAGAAAATTTAGAAGATAATGTTGATTTAGTTATTTGTACTTTGGCTGTTCCAAAAGATAATCCAGAAATTATTAAAGCGGAAAAACTTGGTGTTCCTATTTTTACTTATCCGCAAGCGCTTGGATTTTTGACAAAAGAAAAATTCGGGATTGCTGTTTGCGGAACTCACGGAAAATCCACAGCAAGTTCAATGCTCGCTTTAATTCTTAAAAAAGCCGGATTAGATCCGACAATTGTTGTCGGAAGCAAGGTTGCTGATTTTAACGGAAATACCGTAATCGGAAAAAGTGAATATTTTGTTTTTGAGGCCTGTGAATATAAAAGGGCCTTTTTAAATTACTATCCGAAAATTATTATTTTGAATAATATTGAATTAGACCATACGGATTATTTTAAAAACGCGGAAGATTATGAAAACGCCTTTGAAGAATTCATGAAACATTTGCCGGAAAATGGAACGCTAATTTGTAATGGAAACGATAAAGTAATTCAAAAATTAAAGATCAAAAATCAAAATGAAAATTCAAAATTCAAAATTTTAAGTTTTGGATCTGATAAAAAAAATGATTTAATCGTTTCTGATATTCAGTTAAAAAGTGGCAAAACGAGATTTAAAATTATCTTTCAAGAAAAAAATCTCGGAGAGTTTATTTTAAAAGTTCCGGGAATTTTTAATATTTATAACGCCTTAGGTGCGATTACAGCAGCTCTTCTTCTTGAAATAAAGCCAGAAATTATTAAAAAAACTTTGGCTGATTTTCAGGGAATTTGGCGAAGATTCGAATTAGTTGGCGAAATAAACGGAGCGAAAATTATTTCTGATTACGCTCATCATCCAACAGAAGTCAGGGCGACAATTGAGGGAGCAAAAAATTTTTATCCGGATAAAAGAATCATCGCGGTTTTTCAGCCGCATCAGCGTAATCGGACAAAAAAATTATTTAATGATTTTGTTAAGTCATTTGATCAGGCAGATATGGTAATTCTCAGTGAAATTTTTGATGTTGCCGGAAGAGAAGAAAAAAAAGATAACAATGTAAGTTCTTCGGATTTAGTTAGAGAAATAAAAAAACGATTGAAAGAAAAAACAATTTTATTCGCTAAAGATTTGGAAGAGACGAAAAAAATAATTTTGGAAAACGCGCGAAAAGATGATATTATATTAGTAATGGGAGCAGGCGATATCTATAAAATAACGAATTATGACAAACATTAAACAAAAACTTCCTGATATTCAAGAAAATGTTTCTTTAAAAAATTATACTACTTTTAGAATCGGCGGACCAGCTAAATATTTTTTTATTGCTGAAAATGAAAAAGAAATTAAAAAAGCTGTTGAAACGGCAAAGGAATTAAATCTTAAATATTTTATTCTGGGCGGCGGAAGCAATATTTTAATTTCTCATAAAGGATTTGACGGACTTGTTATAAAAACTCAAAACTCCCGCCTTCGTTTCCAAAAAAACTTCGGCGGGCAAGCAAAACTTAAAACTATTTATGTTGACGCTGGAGTGAAATTAGGAGAATTAGTTAAATTTTCAGTTGATAATAATTTGACAGGAATGGAATGGGCGGCTGGAATTCCGGGAACTTTAGGAGGAGCGATAAGAGGGAATGCCGGGGCATTCGGTTATTCAATGGCTGATATAATTCAAGAAGTAACTACTTTAAATAAAGATTTACGATTTACGATTTACGATTTACGAAATATAAAATACGGTTATCGCGATAGTATTTTCAGGAGCAATAAAGATATAATTCTTTCAGCAATTTTAAAATTGGAAAAAGGCGATTCAAAAATTTCTGAAAAAAAGATTCAGGAGTATCTTCAAAAAAGAAAATCTATCCAACCGCTTAAATATCCGTCTGTTGGAAGCATTTTTAAAAATATTCTTTTTTCAGAGGTTTCTCCAGAAGCGTTTAAAAAATGCTTAAAATTGGAGCAATTTCGCCAGTCGGGAAAAATTCCAGCTGGCTGGCTGATTGAAAACACCGGATTAAGCGGAAAAAAAATCGGAGGCGCTCAAGTTTCAGAAAAGCACTCAAATTTTATAATAAATATCGGGAACGCTCGCGCTGAAGATGTGGCGATTTTAATTTCTTTAATAAAGCAAAAAATCAGAAATAAATTTGATTTGCAATTAATGGAAGAAATTGAATATATTGGATTTTAAGCCAGGTTTATTTTTTCATTTTAAGGTTTTACTAAATTATTATGGACAAAACTAAAATTGAGAAACAACTTAAAAAAATAAAAGATGATGTTTTGAAATGCCAGAAATGTTCGCTTTATCAGACGAGAAAATTTCCAGTGATCGGGCAGGGAAATCATCAGGCGAAAATAGTGTTTATTGGCGAAGCGCCAGGAGCTTCAGAAAATCTTACCGGAGTTCCATTTTGCGGAGCGGCCGGGAAAATTTTAGACGAACTTTTGGAATCTGTCGGGATCAAAAGGGAGGATGTTTACATCGCTAATATTTTAAAATGCCGTCCGCCGGGAAATCGCAATCCGGAGAAAAAAGAAATTGAGGCCTGCACGCCTTATTTGGAAAAACAAATTGAGATTATAAATCCCAAAGTAATTTGCGCTTTGGGAAATTTTTCTACCGGATTTATTTTGGAAAAATACGGATTGAAAGACCAAATTCAAGGCATCAGCAAAATCCACGGAAATATTTTTGACCCTGTTAATGAAAGCGGCAGTCTTAAAATTATTTCTTTTTACCATCCGGCAGCCGCCGCTTATAATTCCAATATGAAAGAAATTTTAAAAAAGGACTTTGAAATTTTAAAAGAATTTAAAGATTGAAATTTGAAGTATAATATTGGAGAGCGCAGGGGTTGCTTTTTTATTGCTATTATGGTATTATTATTTTATAATAACCTTTTTTGTTATTCCAGTTTATTTGTAATGCGCTGTGGTCTTCTGGTTTTTTTTATAAATACGATGAAAAAAAGTAATAAAATAAAGATAACTTTTATTTCCACCTATCCGCCAATAATGTGTGGAATAGCCAGTTATCTAAAGAACATTATTGAACGCTTGCCAGAAGATACCTGGCAAGTCGTTTCTTTTAAGTTAAGAAAAGCGAAAAATTTTAAGATATTGCCAGAAAGAGAAAAAGAACCTAACACTCATTATATTTTGCCCAGGACAGAACTAAAAAAATCCATAAAAAAAGTGAACCGATTGGTTGATGGCTCAGTAGTTTGGATTCAACACGAATTTGGCATTTGGGGAAGAGAAAATAATTGTGCTGAGTTTATCAAGTTTATTTCTGAAATTAAAGGAAAAAAAATTATTACCTTTCATACCATTCATTTTCAATCCAATGAGACCGCTTATGGTCTTGAAGAGATTGAGTACAAACTTTTAGAAAATATTCTGCCTCTTGTTAATGTAATTACTGTTTTTTCAGATGGAGCTTATTTGGCCATTTGCGGCGCCTTTCCTAATTTTAAAGATAAGATAGTTGTTTTAAGGCATCATTGTAAATCTTATCCGCCAGTCACTGTAAAAAAAGCTAAAGAAGCATTAATTAAAAATCTTCTTTCTTTGAAAAGGATAAACCCTAAATTAAAAAAACAGTTGGAGAATTTGGGAAAAATCATTTCAAAAAAGAATGTCAAATTAATTGGTGATATTGGTTTTATTACTCCTGCTAAAGGAAGTGAAATTATTTATTTAGTTCAGGAAGAATTAGAGAAAAAAATCAATCAAAAGATAATTTCCATGTATATTGGCACAGTCCGAGATCCAACCAATAATGAACATGTCAATTATGCTAAAAAGTTAAAAGATTTCCATGATGGCAAAAAAAAGTTCTTTATTAATTTATATATACCAGAAGAAAATTTATCTCTTTACTTAAAGGCCTTTGACGCGATTATTTTTTGGCCTAATGTTTGCACTCAATCCGGCCGCCTTTCTGTTTTGCAGGGAGCAGGTGTTTGCGGCATTGGCAAGAATATGGAAGGAATTGGAGAGACAATGAAACTTTCAGCTTTGCCCACAGTGGAAACTTA
>DAOWLE010000026.1 GCA_030643545.1 bacterium
AAAGGAAATAAAAATGAAGAAAAAACCCAAAAGAAAATTGATTAAGGAAATTTTGATAAATGAGAGTTTAAAATGCTTTAAAGAAAAGAGGAGAGCAATAGAAATTTCAAAGGAGAAATTTAAAATGCCAAAGTGGATGGAATGTGTTTGGCGGAGAGTGCCCTGCGGCAGAGATGATTGCCCAATTTGCGGACGAATTAAAAAAGATCGCCAGCAGCACATTGAACGCGGCGAGAATCCTGATGATATTCAATCTGTTTTTGAAGATGTCGGTCAAAATCTTAAAGAAACGCTTGAAATGATAAAAAGAGATACCCAAAGAATGGGTATTGATATAACAAATATTGAAGATATCCAAGAGCCGCCAGAGCCAGAAGAATTTCCTTTTTATCAGAAAGCAAGAAAATGGAATAAAGAAATTTTTAAAATAGCCAGCGAGGCGGAATTATCCGGAGATTGGTGGATTAATACCGAAGCGGCCGCTGATTTGTTTTGGTATGCTAATACTTTATTAACTAAAATTTATCGCCAGCTTTGCAACCGTTGGCATATTAAAAATGGCGATGATTATGGAGATTTTGACTATCAATATACAAAATATGTATTGGAGGAATGCTTAAAAATTTTAAAAAAGTCATTGAAAGAATTAATTTCTTTTGATTCTGCCCAAAAAATTAATTTAATCTTGGTTCATGATCAGATGATAAATTTGGAAGAGGATATTTTCAAAATTTAATTCCTAATAATAAAAAGAAGATGTTTTTTTAAAATGGAATATAACGGTAGAATGTGGTAAAATAATATAAAGGTCGAAAAAATAGAAAGTCGTAAAGTAGTTATAAAACAATAATTAAAAAATTAAAATAATAATTATGGATGATACAACTTTTATGATTTTAGGATTTGTTGTTTTTGTTATTTCTGTTATTCTGATTTCCATTAAGCAGGTTAATCAATACGAAAAAGGCGTTAAATTCACTTTGGGAAAATACAGCGGTTTGCTGGATCCGGGCTGGCGGATTGTTATTCCGATTTTTCAGTTTTACAAAAAAATTGATTTGCGGGTAAAAGCGGTTGATGTGCCAAATCAGGAAGCGATCACCAAAGATAATATTTCGGTGAGCGTTAACGCGGTTATTTATTATAAAGTTCGCGAAGCCGACAGAGCAGTTTTGGAAGTGGAAGATTTTTATTACGCTATTTCTCAATTAGCCCAAACAACAATGCGAAACGCTGTCGGCCAGGTGGAATTAGACGAACTTCTTTCCCAAAGAGACAAGGTTTCAGAAAGCATAAGAGACATTATAGACAGGGCGACTGATCCTTGGGGCATCAAGGTTGATAATGTGGAATTGAAAGATGTAACCTTGCCGGAAGAAATGAAACGGGTGATCGGAAAGCAGGCGGAAGCGGAAAGAGAGAAAAGAGCGATAATTATTAAAGCGGAAGGAGAAGTAATCGCGGCAGACAATATGGCTAAAGCGGCGCGAATATTGACTGGGTCAAGAGGATCTTTGCATTTGAGAACTCTTCAATCAATAAATGACATTAGTTCTGACAAATCAAACACTATTGTATTCGCGATGCCTTTAGAAATTTTAAGGGCGTTTGAAAGTTTTGGAAAAATTCCGCAAGAGCCGCAAGAAAATAATGAAAACAGATAAATAACTTCTTGCCAAAAAAATAACGGCGGAGGGTTGTTTTTGGTTTTTAGATAACAAGCATTTATTGCTTGTTTTTTGTTTTAAAAATTTAACGAAATAAAGATTTTTAGGTTGCGCAATGAAGCAAAATATGTTATGATTATTTTAAATAGTCGCCTCATCGGCGACCCGCCGAAGAGGCGGGAACATCAAGTGAAGTTTGTCCTGCTTAAAGTTCGGGGATCGTCTAATGGTAGGACAGCAGGTTCTGGTCCTGTAAATCGGGGTTCGACTCCCTGTCCCCGAGCTTTGAGCGGGAGATTTTTACTTTATAAACTTTTAATTTTTATATTATTATGCCAAAGAAAAAACCTAAAACAATTAAAAAGAAAACAGTGAAAAAAGCTGTTAAAAAATCTGCTAAAAAAAGCGCTGCGAAGAAACAAAAGCCGGTTAAAAAATCAGTTTCAAAAAAATCAGGACAGCCGGATTATAAAGCCAAACATATTCAAGTTTTGGAAGGATTAGCTCCTGTAAGAAAACGGCCGGGAATGTATATCGGCGGAACCGGAACCGAAGGGCTTCATCATTTGATTTGGGAAGTTGTTGACAACGCGATTGACGAGGCAATGGCCGGATACGCAAATGAAATTACTGTTGAGCTTTTGGAAAAAGATCAAGTCCGCGTTTCAGACAACGGACGGGGGATTCCGGTTGATAAGCATCCGCAGACAAAAAAATCCGCGCTGGAAACTGTTTTAACAATTCTTCATGCCGGAGCAAAATTCGGCGGCGAGGGCTACAAAGTAAGCGGCGGACTTCACGGAGTCGGCGTTTCCGTAGTCAACGCTCTTTCAATTTGGATGCGGGCCGAGGTAAGGCGTGACGGGAAAATTTATGTTCAGGAATATTCCAAAGGGAAGCCGTTTGCTGCGGTCAAAGCGCTTCGCGAGAGAACAAAAGAAACCGGCACGACGATTATTTTCCAGCCGGATCCGGAAATATTCAAGGAAATTAAATTTGACTGGACAACTATTCTCAATCATTTCCGCCAGCAAGCGTATTTGACCAAAGGAGTAAAAATCTCTGTCACAGACAGCAGACCCGCCCGCAACGTTTCGCAAGCGAAGCGTAGCGATGCGGCCGCGCAGCAGACAGCCGATAGCGGACAGCAGATAGCTGGCGGCCGCGCAGCTCGCTATGTTTTTTATTTTGAAGGAGGTATTGCTTCTTATGTTAAATATCTGAATCGGGAAAAAGATGTGAAAAATGATCCGCCGTTTTATGTTGAGAAAATGGTTGACGGTATTTATATTGAAGCGGCTGTCCAATATTATGACGGATTCAAAGACCATATTTTTACTTTTGCCAATAATATCCATACGATTGAAGGCGGAATGCATCTAACCGGTTTTAAATCGGCTCTGACTCGGGCGCTGAACGATTATTCCCGCAAACAGGGATTTATTAAAGAAAAAGATAAAAATCTTAGTTCGGAAGATGTCTACGAAGGATTGGCTGCGGTGATTTCAATTAAATTAAAAAATCCGCAATTTGAAGGCCAGACAAAAACCAAACTTGGAAATCCTGAAGCGCGGACTTCAGTTTCCAGCGTTCTTTATGAAGGATTGGAAGAATATTTTGAAAAAAATCCGCGAGAAGCACGGGCAATTATTGAGAAATGCGTTTTAACGGCAAAAGCGAGGCAGGCGGCTCGGGCGGCTCGGGAAACAATTATCAGAAAAGGCGCTTTGGAAGGAATGATGCTGCCGGGAAAATTGGCCGATTGTTCAAGCAAAAATTCAGAAGAAACAGAACTTTATATTGTTGAGGGAGACAGCGCCGGAGGCAGCGCCAAACAGGGACGCGACAGAACTTTTCAGGCGATTCTGCCCTTAAAAGGAAAAATTTTAAATGTTGAGCGGGCGCGTTTGGACAGAATGATGACTTCGCAGGAAATCAAAGCGCTGATTATTGCTTTGGGAACCGGCATCGGCGACCAATTGGATTTGGAAAAATTAAGATATGGGCGGATTATTATTATGACTGACGCTGATGTTGACGGCGCCCACATTCGGACGCTTCTCCTTACTTTGTTTTATCGGCATTTTGAAAAATTAATCACTGATGGGCATCTTTACATTGCCCAGCCGCCGCTTTATAAAATTCAAGCCGGGAAAAAATTCCAGTACGCTTACACCGAAGAAGACAGAGATGAAATTATTTCAGAATTTCAAAAAGTGATTAAGGAACGGAAAAAAACTTCAAAAAAAATTGAAAAAGGAAAAGAGAAAGTTGAACCTGAAGAGGAAGAAAAAACAGAGAAAGGCATTCGCGTTCAACAATACAAAGGTTTGGGAGAAATGAATCCAGTTCAGCTTTGGGATACGACAATGGATCCGGAAAATAGGATTATGAAAAAAGTGACGATTGAAGACGCGGAAAAAGCCGATTTGGTTTTTGAAACTTTAATGGGTCCGGAAGTTGCTCCGCGAAAAAGATTTATCCAGACATATGCGAAAAAGGTTAGGAATTTGGATATATAAATTAGTTGAAAGTCCATAAAGTTAAAAGTTTATAAAGTTGAAAGCCAAGAGTTAAAAATTCCCCTCTTGCTGTGCCCCGTCTTTTCAGGGGAGAGAGGTTAGGGGTGGGTAATTTTTCAAATAAAAAAAAGAGGCAGTTTTTAAAAATGAATTTTTAAACTACCTTTAATGGTTATTATTTTCGTCCTTTTGATTTTTTTCTGTTTTTTCTTTGATGTTTATTCCCTGGATATCGATTTACTTTTTTATCTTCGTCGATTCGTAATTTAATTATACTATTTTCTGTTATTTCAATAGTATAACTCTTTTTATTTCTAAGAATATTTCTTAGAGTTTTTGCTTCTTTTTTGCTGACACTAAAAAAACATTTATTCCAATTGCTTCCGTATTCAGAGCTTTCAATAATAATCTTTTTCTCCTCGTCATCAATAGTAAAATAGTTATATCTATGAAAAAGATTTTGGCAAAACTCTTCTTCGTCTACCGTATTTATCGCATCTACTCCAATATGAGAACCTTTTTTTGGTGTAAGATCAAAACCGATTGTTCTCTTTTTTCCTTTAATAGTTTCAGAAACAGTTTCAAACTCCATTTTTCCCCCTCCTAAAATTTTCCCCCCCTATTATCTACATCATAACTAAACATTTAAAAATTGTCAACCCCACCCTAATTCTTTCGCAAGATTTGCTATAACAGAATTACAGAGTCGCAAGGCGGCTTCGCCTTCGGTTTGTTTGTAAACGAGGGTTATGCTTTGGAATTAGGGCGGGGTCAAGATATTTTATGCAAAATCCATTCAAACCGATTGCGGTCGCTCTTTCGCCGAATACATCCAAAGAGGATGTATTTTTAGCATTGGCTTTGATAATTTTTCCCTGGAATTGGAAAAGATGGAAAAAGGGAAAAGCGATTGAGAAATTGGAAAATAAATTTAAAAATTATCTCGGAGCGAAATATGTTTTTAGTTTTGCCAGCGGAAGAGCCGGGCTTTTTGCCATTTTAAAATCTTTAAATTTAAAAAGCAACGACGAAATAATTACTCAAGCGTACACAACAGTGGCTGTTCCAAACGCAATCATCTGGGCTGGAGCAAAGCCAGTTTATGTTGATATTGACGAAGAAACATTTAATATGGATCCGAGAAAACTTGAGGAAAAAATTACTCCGCAAACAAGAGCGATTATTATCCAACACACTTTTGGAATGCCCGGAAAAATAAAAGAGATTTTAGAAATTGCCCGCGATAAAAATATTTTTATCATTGAAGATTGCGCCCATTCGCTCGGCGCGGAATATCAAGGAGAAAAAACCGGGACTTTCGGCGATGCGGCGTTTTTTAGTTTTGGACGGGATAAAATTATTTCTTCTGTTTTTGGGGGAATGGTTGTTGCGAAAAATATTAAAATCGCTGAAAAAATAGAAAAAAATTATAAAAGTTTGCCGTATCCTTCAACAAAATGGATTTTCCAACAACTTTTTCACCCAATCTCTTTTGCGATTATTCTGCCAACTTATTATTTTTTGAAACTCGGGCAAATTCTTTTATTTTTATTCCAGAAATCAGGATTGCTTTCGCGAGCTTATCTTAAAATGGAAAAAAAAGGAAAAATGCCGGAGAATTTTTTAAAAAAACTTTCTAACGCTTCGGCAGAATTGGCGATTGCTCAATTTGATAAATTAGAAAAATTCAATCAGCACCGAATAAAAATCGCTAATTTTTATTCCCAGAATTTAAAAGATAAAAGGCGACACGTTGACGTATTGCCTTCAGATAAGTCTGTAAATTCAAAATATAAACTACCTTTTGTTTTAGAAAACTTAAAACACATATTTTTATATTATACAATTCAAACACCGCGACGGAATGAAATTTTAAATTTGGCTAAAAAAGAAAAAATTATTTTGGGCAATTGGTTTAGCGGAGCGATCGGTCCAGAAGAAGTTAATCTGGAAGCGGCTGGATATAAAATAGGGGATTGTCCTGTTGCCGAAAAAGTTGGAAAGCAATCTTTAAATCTTCCTACTCATCAAGAGATTACTCTAAAAGACGCGGAGAAGATTGTTGAGTTTTTATTAAAAGTCAGAAAATAAATTTATGCTTTCTATAAAACCAATTCAAAATACAACTCAATGGGAAGATTTTATTCTTTCCCAAAACGAACCGCCGTTTTTGCAGTCCTGGCATTGGGGCGAATTTCATCAATCGCTCGGCGATAAGATTTTTCGCTTGGGAATTTTTGACAACGGAGAAATTATCGGCGCGGCTTTGGTAATCAGAGTTTTGGCACGTCGCGGCACTTTTCTTTTTTTGCCGTATGGACCCGTGATAGTTCAAAGCTCAAAACTTAAAACTCAAAACCACAACTCAAAATTTAAAACTTTTTTAAATTTAAAATTTGATGTTTTAAAAATTTTAACAAATTATTTAAAAAATTTAGCAGAAAAAGAAAAGTGTTGTTTTGTTAGGGTTAGTCTTAATTGGGAAAAGAGCGGGGAAAATATAAAAATTTTTAAAGATTTGAAATTTAGAGAAGCGCCGATTCATTTAAAGCCGGAAACAACATGGCTTCTTGATATCGCGCCAGATGAAGAAGAAATTTTAAAAGAAATGCGGAAAACAACCCGCAATTTAATCAGAAGAGGATATCGGGAAAATATTCAAATTGTCAAAAGCGAACGAGTAGAAGATTTGGACGAATTTTATAAAATTTACCAAAAAACTTCCGAACGGCAAAATTTTGTTCCGTTTTCCAAAGAATATTTAAAAAAAGAATTCAACGCTTTTGCAGGAGAGAAAAAAATCGCATTATTTTTTGCAAAACATAAAGGTGAATTATTGTCAGCGGCGCTTTTTATTTTTTACGGCAATCAGGGATTTTACCATCACAGCGCTTCTTTGCGCGATAATTCAAAAATTCCGACTTCTTATCTTTTGCTTTGGGAAGCGATCAAAGAAGCGAAAAAAAGAAATTGCAAGATTTTTAATTTTTGGGGAATTGCGCCGCCGGATAAATCAAAACATCCGTGGCAGGGATTGACGCTTTTTAAAAAAGGTTTTGGCGGCTATCAGAAAGATTTGGTCCGCGCTCAAGATTTGCCGATTAATAGCTGTTATTGGCTTAACTGGGCGATTGAAACTTTTCGAAGAATTAAGCGAGGATATTAAAATTTGTCAGATTTTGACAAAAATCCCAATAAAGCAAACAGAGACCCGCTCTCGCCTTCTAGGGCGAGAACGGGTCTCTTTGAGTTTTATTGCCAAGGTTTTGAAATTATGTTAGATTATAAGTAATGAAAGATAAATTTGTTTGGAAAACAATCGGGCATCAGCGGCAAAAGAATTTTCTGGAAAAATCAATTATTAAAAACGCTATTTCGCAAGCGTATTTGATTGCCGGAAAAGAACAGCTTGGCAAGCGAGCTCTTGCTTTGGATTTTATAAAATTGCTTCAGTGTGGCGAGGCAGACGGACAAGGAGACAAATCAGAAAAAAATATACCCTGCGGAAGATGCCGTTCCTGTTTAACTTTGGAAAAAAAATCTCATCCTGATGTTTTGATAATTAAGCCGGCGCAATCTGAATCCAAAGGAATCAAAAAAGAGCAGGCAATCGGCATTAAGGAAATTAGAAAACTTCAGCATCAGCTTGGACTTTATCCGTATTGCTCTTCTTATAAAATTGCTTTGATTTTAGAAGCGGAAAAAATGACCAAAGAAGCGGCTAACGCTCTTTTGAAAACTTTGGAAGAGCCGTCAGGCAAAGCGGTTATTATTTTAACAACACAGTCGGAAAATTTTATTCTTCCGACAATAGTTTCCCGATGCCAGGTTTTAAAACTTTTATCAGTTTCTCAAAAAGAAATTGAAGAATTTTTAATTACTCAAGGAGTTAATCAGCAAGAAGCGCGAAAATTATCCAAATTATCAAACGGAAAACCAGAATTAGCTTTTGAATTTTATAAAAATCCGGAAAAAGTTGAGCGTTTTTTTCAGGTTACGAAAGAGCTTCAAAAATTAATCCAGTCCGATTACAACGAAAGATATAAATATATTGAAAAGATTTCTAAGAACGCGGCAGAATCAAAAGAAATATTAAAAATCTGGCTTATTTGTTTTCGCGATATGGCTTTTGAAAAATTAAACTGCCAAAATTTAAAAATTACCCCCTCTTATTCCCGCCCCTCCCAAATTGGGAGAGGAGGAGATGATGGGGATAATTATTCAATCAGAAAAATTTTTAAAATAATCCGTTCAATAAAAGAAACCGAGAAATTAATTTTAACAACCAACGTCAACGCAAGATTAGCGCTGGAAAATTTAGCGCTGGAGATATAAAAACAAAAAATTAAAAACAAAAAATCCAAAAATAAAAGTGAAAATTAAAAAATGAATTAAAAAACTTTTTGATTTTGATTTATATTTTTTTGTTTTGGCTTTTGGCTTTTAAATTTTTTTATAAATTTTTATAAATGAATTCTTTTTTTAACAATAAACTTATAATTATTACTTCGGTCATATTAATGGCGACGGCTTTTTCCGGCTGTGAGATTTTTCCGGGTATAAATATTAATCCAGTTAAAGAAAAGGACGGCGGTATTTTTAAATCTATTGAAGGCGGACGCAGCTGGCAGCAAAAAGTTAAAATTGATAAAAAAAATTCTCTTGCTTCAAAAAATATACTTTGCCTTGCTGTTGATCTAAAAGACACAAAAAATATTTATGCCGGAACAAAAGGGGACGGAATTTATAAAAGCGTTGATGGCGGAGAAGTATGGTTTAAAATTGGCGATGAAAACGGAATTTTAAGCGCCAAAGCTTCGGTTTATGATATTGCTGTTGATCCCAAAGATGATAGTTATATTTACGCTGCTGTTTTTCAGGGAAATAGTGGAAAGGTTTTGAAAACTTCAGACGGGGGAAAAAAATGGCGTGAAATTTATTTAAGCCAAGCTCCAAAAGATATTATTGTAGATATAGAATTGGATTTTTTTGATACTCGTGTTATTTATTTAGCAAATTCAAACGGTGGATTTTTCAAAAGCGTTAATTATGGATCCAGCTGGGAACTTAAAAATTTCTTTGAGCATTCAATTGAAAAAATTGTTCTAAATCCAAAAAATACGAATATCATTTGGATAATTAGCGGAAACCAAGTTTATAAAAGTAATGACAGAGGAAACAATTGGCAGTTTTTTGAAGAAGAATTAAAAGACGCTGGGTCAAATAGAGAATTAACTTCTCTTACAGTTGATCGTTCTAATCCAAATTATATTTATGTCGGTTCTTCGCAGGGAATTTTTAAAACGAATAATGGAGGAAGTTCTTGGTCGCAGGTTAATATTATAACTCCTCCGCAAGTTATTCCTATTTCAGATATTGCTGTTCATCCAAATAATTCTTTAATTATTTATTACGCGGCCGGTTCGGTTTTATACAAAAGCATTGATGGCGGAACTACCTGGACAATTCATAATTTAAGAAGCGGAAGAACAATCAAAAAAATTCTTCTTGATCCGAACAACCCAGAAATAATTTATTTGGGAATGTGTGAAAATAAATAAATTAAAAACCAAATTTTAATTTTTAAATTACAAAATTATGGAAGAAACAATTCAAAAAATTAAACCGAATTTGGAAAAATCTGTGGAAAAACTGAAACAGGAATTAGCCGGATTGAGAATTGGAAGGGCAACAGGAGCATTGGTAGAAAATTTAATTGTTGATTATTACGGAACAAAATCTCCGTTAAAGCAAATGGCGGCGATCAATACTCCAGATTCGCGGACAATCATTATTGAGCCCTGGACTCAGGACCATTTGGTTAATATTGAAAAAGCGATTAACAATTCTGATTTAGGATTAAATCCCAGTAATGACGGCAAAGTTATTCGCTTAATTATTCCGCCATTAACCGAAGAGCGGCGACAAGAGTTAGTAAAAATTCTTCATCAAAAAACTGAAGAAGCGAGAATTTCCATTCGGAATTTGCGGGAAGAGGTTTGGGAAGAAATTCAGAATTTGGAAAAAGACGGAAAAATTTCCGAAGACGATAAATTTTGCGGCAAAGATGATTTACAAAAATTAATAAATGAGTATAATGAAAAAGTAAAAGAGATTAGTGAACAAAAAGAGAAAGAGATTATGACAGTATAAAAATTATGTTACTAACAATTATTATTTTTCTTTTAATATTAAGTCTTTTGATTTTTGTCCATGAACTGGGCCATTTTGTGATGGCGAGAAGAGTCGGAGCAAAAGTTGAAGAATTCGGATTTGGTTATCCGCCGAGAGTTTTTGGCATTCGCCGCGGCGAGACAATTTATTCTTTAAATTGGATTCCGATTGGCGGTTTTGTTAAAATTCTCGGAGAAGACGGAGAAGGCCGCGACAATCCGCGAAGCATTAATTCAAAATCCATTTGGCAAAGAGCCCAGGTTTTTTCCGCTGGAGTGATAATGAATTTTATTTTAGCAGCGGCGCTTCTTTCAATCGGTTACACAATCGGGCTTCCGGCAATTGTTGATGGCAATCAAAATAATTCTTTAAAAAATCCAAAAATTCAAATAACAGAAGTTGTTGCTGATTCGCCGGCAGCGGAAGCGGGAATAAAAATCGGGGATGAAATTAGAGAATACAAAATAAAAAACGAAAAATCCAAAAATATTAATGAGGTGGAAGAGTTGCAAGGTTTTGTAGGAGAGCATAAAGGCGAAGAAATTATTTTAACAATTAAAAGGGGACAGGGAGAAATAAATCTTTCAATTACTCCGCGGGAAAATTTTCCAGAAAATGAAGGTCCGATGGGAATCGGTCTGGCAAAAACAGCGATTGTTTCTTATCCGATTCATCAGGCGATTTATCAAGGAGTTAAAGCAACAATTAATTTAACGATTTTAATAATTGTTTTATTTGCCAAATTAATTTGGGGAATTCTAACTACTGGCCGTTTAATTTTTGAAATCGGCGGACCAGTGGCGATTGTTTCACTTACCGGCGATGCGGCAAAAATGGGGCTTATTTATCTTTTGCAATTTACCGCTTTAATTTCCATTAACTTGGCGGTAATTAACGCTTTGCCTTTTCCGGCTTTGGACGGCGGGCATCTTTTCTTTTTAATTGTTGAAAAAATCCGTAAAAGGCCGGTTTCCCAGAAATTTTTAAATAAAGTCAACAATTTTGGTTTTAGTTTCCTTTTATTTTTAATGCTTATTATTACTGTTCGTGATGTAATGAAGTTGGATTTGGTGGAGAAGATTAAAGGAATGTTTTAATTTTTTCTATTATTCTTTTTTCTTTTGTCATTCCCGTAAAACTTGTCCTCAACTTAATTGGGGAACGGGAATCCAGAAATTTGTTTATCGGTTTTTAAGTTAATTTTAAAATTATGAGAGGAGAATTTGGACAAACAATTGAAAATGAGCCAGAAAAATCTTCAATTAAAAAAATTGTAGGAGATGTGGAAAAAGAGAAAAAAGAAGAAATAAAAAAAGAATTTGCGAAAATATTTAATGAACAGAAGTTTGAATGTTTAAAGAAAAAAGAAATAGAGAAAACAGCCGAGCAAATTGAAACTATCAAATTTATAAATGATGAAACTAATAAGTTACTGGAAAAATATGGATTGCCAAAATTTAACATTTCTTCTGATAATGTTCATATACTTGAAGAAAAAGATTATAAGCCAGAAGCAGGATGGTATATGCCATACTATCAATCTGTTTTTTTATACATAAATAGAATTCCTAAAGAATTTAGAAATAGTAATTTATCTTTTGCTAATTTTATTTTTCATAAATTTATTCACTTTAAATCATTTCAATCTATTCGATATTTGGAAAGTCAAAAAAGAAAAACAATAGCAGACAAAACAGACAGAGCGCAGACAGGATTACGCTTTCAAAAAAAATCTGGAGATGTAATTTTTGATAATTTAAATGAAGGAATAACAGAAGAACTAACTAAAAAATTCCATAAAGATATTTTAGAAAAACATCCTCTTTTTTCAAAAAAAATAGAGGAAAATAAAAAAATATTAAAGGAAACAGAAGCAGAAGGTAAAATCGATAAATCAATTATTGATGATGTTTATGATATAGAAGAAGCGGAAGGTATGAATCATGGTATGATTTATATGTATTTGCAACAAAGAAAAGTCCTAAATAATTTAATAGAAAAATTATATTCTAAAAACACAGATAAATTTGAAAATAAAGAAGAAGTTTTTGATTTATTTGCAAAATCAGTTTTTACTGGAAAATTAAATTGGGGAAAATTAGTAAATAGAACATTTGGCAAGGGAACTTTTAAAAAATTAGCTCAAGTGGATGAAAATGTTGATAAATTGGAAAAATTCGTCAGTAATTTAAAATGAAATTTATGCTAAACGAAAATCAAACACAAAATTATATCAAAGATTTTCAAGAAACAATAAATAAAGTTTTACGGAAAAGATTTTTTGAAATTTATTGTTGATTGCATTGACGAAGTTTTAAATTTTTATTTTATGATTGCGAAATAAAAATTTGCTACACTCCTTTGCTTTTCTAATTCCGATTTTATAAATTTCTAAAATTCTATTTTCTTCATAAAATTAAACTAAAATCTCATATATAGCTTCGGAGCATTACTTGTCTACCGTAGCTTTAGCGAAGGCAGATACTTCATTAGATAAACAAGATTGTCTAAATTTTACATTTAATTAAAAAAACAGAGCGCAGAAATTCACTCTGTTTTTTTACTTTATTTTTAGATTCCTCCCGCATTTAGATGCGGGACGGGAATGACAGGGGGTGTATTTATAATCATCATAATTTCCTTGATATTTTTTAACTTCGCCATTTTTAATTTCCCAGATAATATTACAAACTTTATTCAAAACATACCGATCGTGAGAAACCATTATAATCGGTCCGTTAAAATTTTTAAAAACATCAGCGACAACATCCTTACTTTCCAAATCCAAATGATTTGTTGGTTCGTCCAGAAAAAGCATATTGGAATTATTCAAAATCAATTCAGCGATTGCTACTCTTGCCCGTTCGCCGCCGCTTAAATCAGCAATCATTTTAAAAGCGTCTTTGTCGGAAAAAAGCAAGGAACCCAAAACATTTCTTATTTTTTCTTCCATGGCAGAAGTTTTAGATTTTACTTCTTCCAGAATATTTTTTTGCGGATCAAGCTCTTCGTGCGATTGGGCGTAATAGCCGATTTTAACTCGGCTGGAAAATTTTATTTTTCCTTCAGCCGTTTTATTTTTACCAACTAAAGTTTTCAAAAGCATTGATTTTCCGGCGCCGTTATGTCCGATTATGCCGATTTTGTCGCCTTTTTCAATTTCCCATAAACCATTGAGAACTGCCAGTGGCAGATTTTTTTCTCCGACAATCAAATTTTCAATCTCTAAGACCTTTTGTGGCAGATTTTCAGAAGCATCAAATTTAATCTTGATTTTTTTTCTATCATCTTCCGGTTTTTCCGCTTTTTCAATTTTATTAATCATTTTTATTCTGCTTTGAACTGCTTTTGCCTTTGTCGCTTTATATCGGAAACGATCAATAAATTTTTGCTGTTCTATCAAATATTTTTCCTGTCTTTTATATAATTGTTCCTGCCTTTCAAATCTTCCTTTTTTTTCTTCGAGGTATTCAGAATAATTACAATAATATTTTTCCAAGCCGTTTTTAGCCAATTCAAAAGTTTTATCGCAGACCAAGTCCAAAAAATTTCGGTCATGAGAAACAAGAATGATCGCCATTTCCCATTTCGCCAAAATATTTTCTAACCAGGCAATTGTTTCCAAATCCAAATGGTTTGTCGGTTCGTCTAAGATTAAAATATTCGGCTGAAGCAAAGCAATTTTTGCCAAAGCCAATCGCGTTCGTTCTCCGCCGCTTAAAGATTTTACTTTTTGGCTCCAATCGGTTTCAGGAAAATTAAATTTTTTCAAAATATCTTCAGTCAAGCTTTCGTATTCGTATCCTTTGTTAATTTCATATTGCTCAACTATTTCTCCATATTCAGAAATTTTTTCTTTCAAATCTTTTCTTTTTGCGTCAGAAATCAAAAATTCGTATTCTTGCTTTTTATTGATTAAATCAAAAATTTTACTGTCTGCGGATTTCATCTCGTCTATTATTTTATTTTCAAGCAATTTCCAGTTTGTTTCCTGCGGCAAATAGCCGACGCGAAGTTTTTTATTTCTCTGGATTTTTCCTT
>DAOWLE010000011.1 GCA_030643545.1 bacterium
GAATTAAATTTTAAAGTGTCAGAAAGAATCGCGCAAAGCAAAAGAAACGCCTGTTTTTTATCTAACTTAAAATTCTTTTCCTGAAAAAGTTTGAAAATTAAAGTTGAAGTGCATCCAACCGGCTCAACGCGAAAATAAATCGGAAGAGATGTTTTTATATCGCCACTTAAGCAATGGTGGTCTAAAACTCCTGCAATTTCCGCGCGCGCGGTTCCTTCTCCGGCTTGTTCTAAATCATTATGGTCAACTAAAAAAACCTCCTTGCTAGATAATTTTTTTATTAAAACAGGCGGCTTTGCTTTTGCTTGTTTTAAAACAAATTCTGTTTCTCTGTTTATTTTTCCAACTCTAATTGCTTTGGCTTTTTCGCCAAGTTTTTTAAAATAATCTTCCATCACTATCGCCGAAACAATAGAATCAGTGTCTGGATTTTTATGCCCGGTAATATAAAACATAAATTCTTCTTATTCTTTTTTCTTTTTTACTTTCTTTTCCTTTTTTACTTTATCTTTTTTTACTTTCTTTTTTTCTTTTTCCTTGTCCGCCGTAGCTTCAGCGGAGGAGGATTCTTTTTTCTCATCCTCTTTAACTTCACCCTCAACGGATTCTTTATCATCCGCATTTTCAGCATCAACATCAGCAGATTTTTTCTTGGATTCTTTTTCTTCAACGAGTTTTTCTTCAAGTTCTTCTTCGGATTCCTCTTTTTCTTTTTCTAAAGATTTGGAAGCCATAACATCAATTCTCCAACCGGTTAGCTTTACCGCTAAACGGACATTCTGGCCTTTTTTTCCAATTGCCAAAGAAAGCTGATCTTCTGGAACTTGAACAATCGCTGTATTTTCTTTCTCATTGATTAAAACCGAATCAACCTTTGCCGGCATAATCGCGTTTTTGATAAATTTTACCGGATCTTTATTCCATTCAATAACATCAATTTTTTCTCCGGCCAATTCATTAATAACGGTTTGGACTCTTGTTCCTCGCTGTCCGATGCAGGAGCCGATCGGATCAATTCCTTCTTCTTTGCTTGTCACGGCGACTTTTGCCCGGGAGCCGGCTTCTCTGGCAACTGATTTTATTTCAACCGAGCCGGAAAAAATTTCCGGCACTTCCAATTCAAATAATTGCCTGATCATTTCCGGAGCCCGGCGCGACAAAATTATCACCGGACCTTTTGGTCCTTTTTCAATTCTCTGGATATAAACTTTCATTCGCTGGCCGATCCTGTAATTTTCAGTCGGGATTTTTTCTTTTTCAAAAAGAAGCCCGACTGCCCGGCCAATATCAACAAAAACTGTCTCGCCTTCCACTCTTTGGACGATGCCGCTCATCACTTCCCCTTCTTTGTTTTGATATTCATCAAAAATAGCGTTTTTTTCCGCTTCTTTAATTCGCTGAATAATTACTTGCTTGGCAGTTTGGGCGGCAATCCTTCCGAAATCATGCTCTATCTCCAATGGAAGTTTTACTTCATCATCAATATCAAATTTTTTCTTAATTTTTTTCGCTTCACTAAGAGCAATATGTTTTTCCGGATTAAATTTTATTTTTTTTTCATACGGCTCTTCTGATTTTTCTTCGTTATCTTGAGCTGGTTTTTTCTTTTTCTCTTTTTTGTCTTCACCTGCAGATTTTTTATCCTCTTCCGATTTTTCAATTTTCGGTTCTTCAATAATAATTTCACCTTTTTCAGCCAATTCATCGCTCACCACAGTTTTAATCTGGAAAATTTTAATTCCGCCGGTTTCTATATCAAATTCCGCCCTAATATTCTGGCCTTTGCGGCCGTATTCTTTTTTATAAGCTGAAGCTAAAGCCATTTCAATCGTTTCCAAAACGACCTCTTTTGAGATTCCTTTTTCCTCGCAAATTTGCTCAATAGCTGAACTCAATTGTTTTTGTTCCATAAAATTTTATAAATTATAATTATTTAAAACATTCTTTATCTTTTTAAGATTTTTGTTTTTGAAATCACTTTTCAAAATTATTACACTTTTAATCCGGAATATTTCCGCAAAGTTTTCAAAGTTGATTGAACCGTAGGATTTTCTGTATTAAGCAATTTTATATTTTTAAAATCTTTAGATAATTTAGTAATCACTTCATCTGCCCAAGAGGGAGTTAATACTTTAACTTCTGAAAAATCGATTTCTATTAATTCATTTTTGTCTAAATCTTTTGTTAAATAGGCGGACATCGCTAAATACGCTTCTCTGCCGGCTGGCCGGGAAATTAACATATCTCCAAATTTTTTTAATTCAATTTCCATAATTGCTAAAAATTATAAGGTTAAAACTACCAAACAGCCGTTAATATTTTTATCCGCTTTCATTATCTCCATTTTTTTATTTAATTCTGCTTTGGCTTTGCCGGAGGTAAAAACAAGATGCATATTTTCTTTTTCTATATTTTCTTTTGAAAATTTTAATCCATTGCCTCTTGCTTCTGGCGCTCTTCCTGAAATTCTTTCAGTAAAAGCTGTTTTAAGCGCTTCAAAATCATTTTTTAATTCCGGTTTTACTCTTTTCAGTGTTTTTAAAATTCCCTGTCCTCTGTCCGCTAAAATTATTTCAAGATTATTTTTTTCAAAATTATAACTGAAAAAAATTCCCATTATATCAGGCCAGTTTCCCAAATTATGATCAAAAGAATTATTTCCTATTTCTCCGGCTATCGCAGAAATAACATAAATTTTATTTTCTTCAATGCCGCTATTTTCCAATAAATCATTAGTCATTTTGCTTAATCTCGCTTGAAAAATATCGCGCGTTTGACAATAATAATTGCTTTTTATATCTACCTTGTCTAATTTTGATTCTATCCAATTATATACTAATTTTATTGTGTTGCTTTTCATAAAATGAAATTTTCTATTGTTATAATTATTCTTTAAAAAACTAAATTAATATTTTTGTTTCTTGCAGGGAACATTTTGACTAAAATTCCAACCAAGATTTTAATTTTTGTAGTTGTAATAACTCTCTCTGATTATCAATATAACAAAATAAACAAAAAAAGTCAAATTTCACCCCGCCCTAATTCTATCTTAAGATTTACTACAATAGAATGACAGAGCTGCAAAACGGCTTCGCCTTTTGGTTATTTTTAAACGAAATTTATACTTTGGAATTAGGGCGGGACAAATAAAAAAAATAGAGGAGCATTTGCGAATTCTTCGCTGTCCTCTTTTTTTATTTTTCAGTTAAGCTTTATGACCTCTGGCGTACAATCGGCTGAAAACCTATAGGAGGTGATACGGATATTTGCCAGATTTAGCCAAACTCAACCAAAAAATTTTCTTCCTCCTTCTCTTTATCACCATACTATCAAATAAACGCTTTTTTGTCAAGGCCTTATGTGAATTTCCGAAATTAATCATCGGAATGTCTTTCAACGGTAAATCTATATAAAATAATTTCATCCAATTCTAAATTTATCCCCGCTTTTTGGCAGGCAATGGAAATTTGTTTTTCAACTGAATCAACTCCGTCTAAATCCGGCAAAAGCAATCCGGATTTGCCGCCGTTTGTTTTGACGATCACCCCGTACTTTTTAGGATTTAATCCCACCTGCCTGAATTTTTCTTCAGAAAATTTTGTCGGGTTTTCTGTTATTTTTATCTGCTCTGGTTCACTTAAAATGCTCACTTCATAATTTAATTCTGAAAGTTCATTTTGGACAATCAATGAAAAGCGGTGATCCTGAGTTGCCGCGGAAATTGCGTTAGAAATAATTTCCTCGCCGATGTTTTTCCGCGCTGGCAAAAAAGTTCCGATACATCCGCGCAATTCATCATTTTTTTTAATAGTCACAAAAACTCCGGCTTTGCAGTTATAAAATTCCTCCGGCAAATCTTTTGGCAATTCAATAATCTTGCCGTTTTTAATATAATTTTCAATAGATTGTTTTGCTAAATTAGTGTATGGATTCATAATTCCATTTTACCATTTCTTAAAATTTTAAACAAAAAAAAAGAGACATTTGTTTTGCCTCTATTGTTGTTTTTTGTTCTATTGTATATCTCTGTTTTCGATTTCTGATTACATTCGTTATTATTTTGACTAGTCCTGATTTATCTATTTTCTTAACTTCTCTTACAAGCTCTTTTCGGCCGATTATTCTCAGAATATCCCAACTGTTTTTATTTGTTATTACTACTTGCTTTTTGTAATAAAAAATATACTGACAATCTTTGTTGATTATTATTACTTCTCCTTGATAGATTGAATCAGTTATTACGGCAACCAAACATAGTTCACCTATTCTTTTTTGAATATTCTTTCGCAATTCTTCTTTACTGATTAAATTTTCGGCAAAAGAAGAACTTATTATTCGTAACTGAATCCAATCTTCTTCTATTTCTTTTTTTGCTCTGATTTCTTCCCACTTTTTTTCCTCGTTTCTCTTGATTTCCATTTTTTTATTTTCCACCCCCATTATATTTTGATAAAGAACAAAAGTTTTTATTCCCTACAATTAAACCCTAACACACTATCAATTAAATGTCAAGAAAAATCCCTTTTTATAAAGGGATAAATAATTTTACATTTTACATTGTCATTTTGATATTTGATTTTTGAATTTTTAATTTCCTATTCCCATCCTTTATTTTTCAAAGCGTCTTCGGCGGCTTCGCGCTGGGCTTCCTGCTTGCTCAATCCTTCGCCCTGACCGATAAGTTCTTTTTCCAAAAAAACGCCGACGACAAAATGTTTGTCATGATCAGGTCCCCATTCTTTCAAAACCTCGTAAATCGGAGTGACGCCGGCTTTTTCCTGGGCGTCTTCCTGAAAATGGCTTTTTGGATCACGATATAATTTCTGTTCTAAAACTTTTGGCAATTCAATTAGAACATTTTTTTTAATAAATTCAGCCGCTTTTTCATATCCCTGATCCAAATAAATCGCGCCGACCAACGCTTCAAAAGCATTTTCTAAAATAAATTGCCGCGCCTTGCCTTTATCTTTTGCTTCGCCGCGGCTTAGCATAAGATATTCTTCTATTCCCAATAAACCGGCTCTTTTGGAAAGCATTTCTGAATTAACCAAAGCGGCGCGAAAACTCGTAAGCTCGCCTTCTGGCTTTGAATAATTTTTATAAAGATAATCCGTAACAACCAATTCCAAAACAGCGTCGCCCAAAAATTCAAGCCGTTCGTTATGGTCCAAATGAAATTTCGGATTTTCATTCAGATATGAACGATGAACCATTGACTGGCAGAGCAAATCAATATTATTAAATTTAACATCTATTTTTTTTTCTAAATCAGAAAAGTTTTTCATTGTTTTTAATTTAATCTTCTATTGAATCTCGGTTTCAACAGAGGTTCGCTTCTTATTTTGTTTTTGAAATCTCTTTTGCAAACTCTTTCACTCGTTCAATATCTGGATGAGTGCCATCTTCTTCAACTTTTTTAATATTGCCTGCCAAGTCCCATCCAGGTGATTTAATTCCTTTATCTAAAAGTTTTTTAATTTCAGTTTTAGATTCTTTACGAATTGCGTCATTTTTAGTATGCGCGTAATGATAAAAATAAAGTTTCAAAAGAATATCTTTTTCATTTTCTTTATCACAATTATCAAAAGATATCTTCCAATGTTTTTCTGCATCATCATCTCGACCTAAAACAAAAAGTAACTTTGCATAATTACCATTACGAATTGCATTCTCTGGCCTACTCTTCAATGCTATGAGATAATGTTTTTCTGCTTTTTGGTAATCTTTGTATGGGTTGTCTGACTTGGATAATAGGTTTGCATAATTACCATTACGAATTGCATTCTCCGGCTCACTCTTCAGGGCTATGAGATAATGTCTTTCTGCTTTTTGGTAATCTTTGTCTGGATTGTCTGAATTGAATAATAGGTATGCATAATTACCGTTATTTCTTGCATCCTCTGGCTCATTCTTTAGGGCTTTGAGATAATGCTCTTCTGCTTTTTGGTAATATTCCGTTTTCTTCTTTTTGTCTAGTTCTCTACCTCCTTGTTGTCGTAAGAAAATTGCATAACTACCGTTCCAAGTTGCGCCCTCTATGGCTATGAGGTAATGTTTTTCTGCTTTTTGGTAATATTCCACTTTCTTCTTCTCATCTAATTCTCTATTTCCTTGCTGTGTAAGGAAAATTGCATAACTACCGTTAATATTTGCATCTTCTGGATTAATTTTTAATCCTTTTGTATAAAGTTTTTCTTTTTTATTCACATCGTCTTCTAAAAATGCCTGCATCCGCAACAAATTGGTCTTTTCCTCTTTTTCGGCCCTTTTTTCCTCTTCTTCAGTATTCTTTATCATCATTTCTTCATTTTCTATCTCTTCATTTTCTCCTAAAGATTTTGTTTGTTTTTCCTTAACTTTTTCCTTAACATCCTTTAGTACTACATCCATTTCCTCCGCGTTATGTTCTATTTTCTCCGCGTTATGTTCTACATTTGTTGCGTTATGTTCTATATTTGCTGCAATCACCTTGATATGTTCTTCTGTCTTTTCAACATCGTTGCCTATCTTTTTAATCTTTTCCCATTCATTTTTAGCTTTTTCATAAAGAAGGTAAAACCCTCCAAATCCCAAAAGTGCAAATACTGCTATAACAACAAGAATTACTTCTAAAAATATATTAAATGAATTTGTGCGAGCATCCAACGCTTGCCATCCCATATTCACTTTTTTTTGCAAGGTTTCTAATTCAAGTTTATTCTCATTAAAATATTTTTCTGTTTGATCTTTTACTTTGGAACATTCTTTTTCATAATTCAAAAAATCAATTCGATTTTCAAGCTTTTCGGTTTCTTTATTGTTATTTGCTTCTATTCCAAATACCGCAGACGCAGAAAACTGAAACACAACTATAAAAATCAACAAGACAAAAATGCTGATACTTGCTATATTTTTTTTCTGTAAATATTTTTCCATATTTTTGTGTATTATACAAATTTACAAAAATTTGATTTGAAACAATATAATCAAAAAAATTTATCAAAAAAAATAAGAGGACTACCCTCCGCTGACTTCACGATAAATCGCTCCCAAAACTCCATTGACAAATTTTCCGCTGGATTCGCCGCCGAATGTTTTTGCCAATTCAATCGCTTCATTGATCGCCACCTTTGGCGGAACTTCATTTTTGTCGCCGTATTTTAATTCATAAACGCCGATTCGCAAAACATTTCTGTCAATAACGGTAATTTGATCCAACGGCCATTCTGGAGTC
>DAOWLE010000018.1 GCA_030643545.1 bacterium
AAGGAGTGGTGATTAACGAACCGACAGTCGTGGCGGTTTCTTTGGATGACAACCGCATTTTGGCGGTGGGCGCCGAGGCAAAAGAAATGCTTGGCAAAACGCCGGAAACAATTGTTGCCTCGCGGCCGATGAAAGACGGAGTGATCGCCGATTATCGGGTTACTGAAGCGATGCTTAGATATTTTATAAATAAAACCAGCGGACGAGTGCGGATTTTCAAGCCGGAAGTGATGATTTCCATTCCGGCCGGAATTACTTCAACCGAACGCCGGGCGGTTGTTGACGCGGCGGTTCAGGCCGGAGCCAAAGCCGCTTACGTTGTCAAGGAACCGATCTTGGCGGCGATTGGCGCGGAAATTCCGATTAACACTCCTTCGGGAAATATGATTATTGATATTGGCGCCGGCACCGCGGAAGTGGCCGTTATTTCTTTGGGCGGAATTGTCGCTTTTTCTTCAGCGCGAGTCGGCGGCGATAAAATTGACCAGGCGATTTCTGAATACATCCGCAAAAAACATAATTTGGCTATCGGCGAACAGACAGCCGAGGAAATAAAAATCGCTATCGGCAATGCTTTGTTTCCGGATGACAGGGAAAACGAAGAGGGAAAAGAAATTATTGAAATTCGCGGGAGGGATTTGATCGCCGGCTTGCCAAAAACAATTAAAATTTCTTCAGCTGAAGTCACCGAGGCGATTCAGGAAGAATTAAGGGAAATTATTCAGGTGATTAAATCGGTTCTCCAGAAAACGCCGCCGGAGTTGGCCGCTGATATTATTGACAAAGGAATGATTATGAGCGGCGGCGGCGCGCTTTTAAAAAATTTAGACCAGCTTATCACAAAGACAACCGGAGTCGCCTGTTATGTCGCTGACGAACCGCTGTTGTGCGTTGCCAAAGGAACCGGAATCGCTTTGGATAATCTGGAAGTTTATAAAAGAAGCATAATGTCAAAAAAATAAGAAAAGAAACAGTTTTTAAGAAATAAAAAATCCAACAAAAGTGTTGGATTTTTTTGTTTAACGCTTGATTTTTCGCGGGTTTTGAGGTATTATAAAAATAATGAAAACAATAAAAAAGAATTTAAAACCTTAATTTTATGTTAAAAATAAACCACAAACAATCCAAGCTGAAAATTCAAAAATTGGTGGAAAGATATGAAAAATTGTCAGATGTTGAAAAGAAAAAATATAATGAAAGGCAAACAGAGGACCATTTTATTCGCCCTTTGTTTGAAGCGCTGGGCTGGGATTTTGAAAAAGATGTCTGGCCGGAAACCGATGTTTCTGGAAAAAGAGTTGATTACGCTTTTAAAATTGGCGGAGTAACAAAGTTTTTTATAGAAGCAAAAGCCATTCCGGTAAATCTGGACGAGGAAAGATGGGCAGAGCAGGCGATAAATTATTCTTGGCATAAATCCGTGCCTTGGGTAATTTTAACTGATTTTGAAGCGATTAAAATTTTTAACACTGAATGGGACGAGCCGAATATTCAAAGCTGCCAGTTTATTGAAATTCCTTACACAGAATATCTGACCAATGAAAAATTATGGTGGCTGTCTAAAGATTTTTTTCAAAAAGGAATTTTAGAAAAAGAAGCGGATAAAATCAGCCGCCGGCCCAAGAAAATTATTGACGATCAATTAGCCAATGATTTAATCAGATGGCGTGAATTATTATTTGATGAATTAAATGGATATAATCCAAAAATTGACAAGCAAAAAATCGCCGAGTATGTCCAAAAGATTTTAGACAGATTGATTTTTATCAGAACTCTTGAAGATAGAAAAATTGAGGATATTATTTTACAGCCGTTGGTTAGAGATTGGAAAGAAAAAAAAGGTATTAAAGCAAATCAATTATTGACAGATTTAAATAAAGTTTTTCGCAAAATTGACAGAACATACAATAGCGGACTTTTTGAAAAGGGAGCTTGCGATTTTTTGGGAGAAAAAATTGAGGCGGACGACAACACATTTATTGAAATTATAAATGAATTGTATAAAACAAAAGACAAGGGAATCAGATATAATTTTGCTGATATTCCGGCGGATATTTTCGGCAATATTTATGAGCAATACTTGGGGCATATCCAAAAAGAAAACGGCAAAGAAAAGAAAACCAGCAAAAGAAAATCGCAGGGAATTTATTACACGCCCCGCTATATTGTTGATTATATTGTCCAGAATACTTTGGGCGAAATTTTAAAAGAAAAATCTCCGGAAGAAATCAGAAATCTTAAAATTTTAGATCCTGCCTGCGGTTCCGGATCTTTTTTAATTACCGCTTATCAAACTTTGATTGATTATTGGCAGAGAATAGAAGGAAAACAAATAAAACAAGAAAGCGATAAATTAAAAAAATTAGAACAATCGTTTAAAAAACGGGACGGCAGTTTAATTTCTTCGCAGGAAAAAATGAGAATTTTATTGAATAATATTTATGGAGTTGATTTAGACAAGGAAGCGGTTGAATTGGCAAAATTAAATTTACTTATGAAAATGGTCAACAGCCAGATTAAACTTCCTCAATTAGCGAATAATATTCAAGAGGGAAATTCTTTAATTTCCGGAACAGAAAAAGAATTGAAAAAATACTTCGGCAAGAATTGGAAAGATAAAAAAGCGTTTGAGTGGAAAGAAAAATATGATGTAGTGGTTGGAAATCCGCCGTGGGTAACGCTTTTACATAGTAAAATTGGCACAGCAGAATTGAAATATTTTAAAGACAATTATATTGTCGCTTCTGGTTTTAAATTAAATCTTTTTTCATTATTTATTGAAAGAGCTTTGCAATTATGTAAAAATGGCGGATTAGTTAGTTTTATTATTCCAAATAGATTATTAGACACGCCAAGTTATAGAGTGCTTATGAAAAACATAATAAACAATTATCAAATAAAATTTATTGTTGATATACCGCGAGGGTCATTTGAGAATGTAGTCGCTGGCAATATAATTATTTGTATTCAAAAACAAAAACCTTATGAAGACATAAAAATTTATAGAAATGTTTTTCATAGCCAAGAAAAAATGAAGCCGATTTTGCTAAAAACGGAACATATTAAAAACAATAATTATTTAATCAACCTAAATTTTAAAAATGAGTTTGTTGATGTCTTTTCAAAAATAGATAAAGTGTCTTTGTTATTAAAAGATTTTGCAAATATTCATGTAGGTATGATGATAAAAGAAAAAAAGAATGTTTTATTTTCTAAAAAATTTGATGGTGCAAATAAAATAATTGTTGGTAGAGATTTTGATCGTTATAAAAAATTACAGAATAGATTTTTTTCTATAGATAAAGTTGAAATATTTGGTGGAACAAAAAATCCCAAGAAACATTTAGCGTCTCCAAAATTACTTGTTAGAAAAACTGGGGATAGAATAGTTGCCATCTTTGATGACGAAGGAGTTTTTGCAGAGCAATCTGTTTATTTAGTATTGCCAGATAGTGAAATAAATCCAAAATATTTATTGTCCATCATAAATTCAAAATTGCTAACTTTTTATTTTAAAAACAAACTCATAACCAATCCCGAATCGTATCCTTATATTCAGCATTATGATTTGGAAAAATTGCCGATTTACAAAATAGATTTTTCAGATAAAAAAGAAAAAGCCAAACATGATAAGTTAGTAAAATTAGCCGACAAGATGTTGAGATTAAATAAAGATTTACAAAAATTGGATTCAATGTTGGATGAAAAGGAATATAAAGAAATAAAAGAGGAAATTGAGAAAACTGATAAGGAAATCGATGCGGGAGTTTTTGGGTTATATAGATTAACAGATAAAGAAATTAACTTAATAAAATAATTTTAAAATGATGGAAAGACAAGATGTGCAATCTTCAAATATTAGTTCAGTCGGTTACAATAAAGAATGTCAAATCTTAGAAATAGAATTTTATTCTGGAGGAATATATCAGTATGATAGTGTTCCTCTAAATATTTACGAATCTTTTATGGTTGCTGACTCGAAGGGTAAATATTTTTTTGGACACATAAAGAAACTTTATAGATTTAGAAAAATAAGATAAATATGATTATAGAATCAATTCATGTAAAAAATTTTCGTTGTATAGAGGACGAAACATTAAATTGTGAAGACCTTATTGTTTTGGTTGGATCTAATGGCGTTGGCAAATCTACTTTTTTAAGAGCCATAGAATTATTTTATAAAGAAAATGTTTCCTTAAAATCAGATGATTATTACAACTATGATGTCTCAAAAGAGATAATCGTTTCTGTTACCTTTGATAAGCTGTCAAAAGAGGCAAAAAAACTTTTTGAAAAATATATTCAAAATAATAAATTAACGGTAGAAAGAGTTTTTAAATATGAGAATTCATCGGTATCATGGAAATATCACGGGTCATTAATGAGGTGTCCTGAGTTTAAAAAAATAAGAGAAAAGTTGGAAGAAAAAGATAGAGGAACATCTGCCAAAGAGGAATATAGACAATTGAAAGAAATTGATTATTTTAGCTCGTTGCCTAACTGGGAAAATAAAGCAAATACTGAAAGTGCTTTGCAAAATTGGGAAGATGAACATCAGGATAAATGTTCAAGAATTAGGGATGACGGACAATTTTTTGGTTATCGTCCTGTTGCTGGTGGCCATTTAGGAAAATATATAAAGCCGATTTTTATACCTGCTGTTAAAGATGCGGCTATTGACGCTACTGACGGATCAAAATCTCCCGTGGCAGAAATACTTGATTTAGTCATAAGAGGTGCTTTATCTACGAAGCCGGAAATAGCCGAATTTAGAAAAAAAGTTTTAGACGATCACAAAAAAATAATGAATCCCGATAATATAGGAGGATTACCAGATTTAGCCAGTGATATGAGCAGTATATTAGATAATTTTGTTAATGATTCTAAAATTGAATTAGATTGGAAAGAATTACGTGAAATGAATTTACCGTTACCTGAGGCCGATATTAAGCTTGTGGAAGATGGATTTAAGTCGGATGTCTCAAGGGTGGGACATGGTTTACAAAGATTATTTATTTTAACTCTTCTTCAATATTTGATTAAAGCAAAAACAGCTTCTGAAAAAAAAAGGTGAAATAGATCTTAATGTTCAAACACCTGATATTTTGTTAATGATAGAAGAACCAGAAATTTATCAACATCCAAGCAGGCAAAGACATTTAGCAGATGTTTTATTAAAACTTGCAAAAGGTGATATTCCTGGAGTAGCTGAAAATACTCAAATTATTTATTGTACTCATTCTCCTTTTTTTGTCGGCATAGATAGAATAGATCAAATTAAGCTTCTTAGAAAAATAATAAAAACTACAGGGAAACCAAAAGTTACAAAAATAATTGAACATTGCTTAGATAAAGTAGCAAATGATTTATGGGAAATAGATAATAAACCAGGAAATAAATATACCAGAAGTTCATTATTGCCAAGATTAAAAACATTGATGACTCCATGGACTAATGAGGGGTTTTTTGCTGATGTTGTAGTGCTTGTTGAAGGGGAGGATGATAGAGCGGCCTTGCTTGGCATCGCTAAATATAAAAATATCAATTTAGAAGGTGATGGGTTTTCAATTATTCCATGCGGTGGTAAAAATAATTTAGATAGGTTATATTTAATTTTTACAGGATTTGGTATACCTACTTATATAATTTGGGATAGTGATTATAAATTAAAAGGTGCAAAAAAAGAAGATAATATTCGTTTGCAGAAAATGTTAAAATGTAAAGATTCTTATATTAAGGATTGGCCAGACGGAGTATATAGCCATTATGCTTGCTTTAAAAAAAATTTAAATGATACACTAAGAAGAGAGGTTGGAGAGGAAAAATTTAACGAATTTTTAAAAAAATATAAAATTCAGTATTCTTATTTAAAAGATGAATATGCTTTAAAAAGTCCTTATGTAATTGAAGGTATTATAAAAGATGCTTATAATCAGGGGAACGAATGTAATATTTTGGAAGGTATTATAGAAAAAATTAGAGATTTGAAAAAATAATTATGCGCATAACTGCTTCAAAATTATATAACTACATTCAATGCCCACATCGTGTTTGGCGGGATATTTATGGTCCGCAGGAAGAAAAAATTAAAGAAACCAATCCGTTTGTGCAATTGCTTTGGGACAGGGGCGTACAGCATGAGGAAAAAGTAATTAGCAAAATAGGCAAATTTACTGATTTAAGCAAAGGAGATTTTGACGAAAGATTTGAGCGCACCATTAAAGCAATAGAAGCAGAAAAAGAATTAATTTATCAAGGCGTGTTAAAATATGATAATTTAGTAGGCATTCCTGATTTGCTGAAAAGATTGCCTGACGGTAATTATATTCCGATTGATATTAAAGCCGGCAGAGGATATGAGGGCGTAAGCGAGGACGATGAAGGCAAACCCAAAAAGCATTATGCTGCCCAGTTATGTTTTTATGTTGAATTATTAAAACAATTAGGCTTTGCCAAAGAAAATAAAGGATTGATCCTTGATATAGACGAAAATAAAATTGAGTATAGTTTGGATGAACGGATCGGACCTAAAACTCTACGGTCTTGGTGGGAGTATTATGAAGAATTAAAAGAAGAAGTAGGCGCTTTGATCAATAATAAAAAACAAAATTTGCCGGCTCATTCAGGAGTTTGCAAATTATGCCCTTGGTTTAACAGTTGCAAGAATTGGTGCAAAGAAAATGACGACTTAACAAATATTTTTTATTTAGGAAGAAGCAAAAGAGATGTGATAGTTGAAGATTTGGGCGTTGAAAAAGTTAAAGATTTTTGCAATGTAAATATTGATGAAGCAATGCAATTGAAAGAGGGCAGTAAAAAGTTTTTAGCAGGTGTTGGCAAAAAAACTTTGGAAAAACAAATAATCAGGGCAAATATTCTTTCAAATATAAAAAAGCCAATTATTCATAAAGCTATTGAACTGCCAAAGGTTTCTGTTGAATTATTTTTTGATATTGAAGCCGATCCTACGCAAAATTTAGTTTATTTGCACGGCGTTTATGAAAGGCGCGGAAACAAAGAAAAATTTATTTATTTTTTAGCAAAGAATAATACGCCTGAAGCGGAAAAGCAGGCATGGCAGGAGTTTTGGGATTATATTAA
>DAOWLE010000030.1 GCA_030643545.1 bacterium
ATGGGAAATATTTAATTGCTCAACGGAGTTTGGATAAAAAGGCGTTTCCCGGAAAATGGGCTGTGCCAGGCGGCGGATTGGAAGTAGATGATTACATTAATACTCCAAAAACAACCCATAACCATTGGTATTTTGCTATAGAGAAGTCATTAAGAAGAGAGATAAAAGAAGAAGTAAATTTAGAAGTTGGAAAATTAAAATATCTTTTGGATGTCGCTGCTATATCTTCTGTTGGTATTCCATCAATAGTTTTAAGTTATTACTGTAATTACAAATCCGGCGAAGTAAAACTAAATGAAGAAAATATTGATTATAAATGGGTGACTTCTAAAGAGGCAAAAAACTATGATTTCATAAAAGGTGTTTTAGAAGAGATAGAAATGGTTGATAAAATTTTAAAAGGTGTGGATCCGGATAAAATATTTTTTAATTGTCATTAATATTTTTAATTGTCATTCCTGTGAAAACAGAAATCCACGCTTATTATAATGCTTTATTTTAATAGTGTCATCCTACGGCTGATCCGCCGTAGGCGGAGATTCCCGCCTGCGCGGGAATGACAGAGAAATAAATTACTAATCATTAAACAAAATTATTATGAGTAAATTAACTTTTACAAAAACAAGACCAATTAGAAATATGCGCAGCGGAAGCGGAACAAACATATTAGCAAAGCATCTTCGCAGTAAAGGAGTTCCCTCTTCTAAAGCGGGAAGATTCGCCGCTGAGGTAAAAAACGCTATGGCAAGAAGCAAAAAAACATACGGAAACGATCTTACTCCGAAAGAATTAGACGGAATAATCAGGCGTTTTCGCAGAAAAGCAGGAGATAATATGACGACAAAAGACGCGGACTATCTTAAAAGAGTTATGTCTGAAAAATAAAAAAATGTTAAAATAAATAATTAACCGTACCCGCAATGGCTTCGCCATAGGCGATGCAGGCGGGTTAAAATAAAAACAAAACTATGTTAATATTATTTCTTTGGGCAATTGTTTTCATTGCCAGCATCGGCCTGTTAGTCAAATCAGCTGATTTGTTCACTGATGCCGCGGAAAGATTAGGAAAATTTTTCGGAATGTCCTCTTTTATTACCGGCGTTTTAATCATTTCTTTTGGAACATCGCTCCCGGAATTAGCCACTTCCATTTCTTCAGTTCTTCAGGGAGCGACAGAAATCGTTGCCGCAAACATTTTCGGTTCAAATATCGCTAACAGTTTATTGGCTTTAGGAATTGCGGCGATAGTATGCAAAGGAATCGTCAGGCCAAAATGGAATATTTTTTACGGCGACTTCCCTATTTTGGTTGCCGGAGTGATGCTTTGCATTTTTTCTGTTCAGGACGGAATAATAAACCGCTACGAATCAATTTTGTTTCTTGCCGGATTAGCCGTCTACTTTTTTTATCTAAAAGAAATACATCAAAAAAGAACAAAAAAGAAAATTAAAAAGAAAAAACTTGATTATAGAAATCTAATTTTACTGGCGTTAAGTTTAATCGGAGTACTTATTGCGGCAAAATATTGCGTTGTTTCAGTAATTAATATTGCTTTATTTACCGGACTTGGCGCTTCGATTTTAGCCGCGGCTTTAATCGCTCTCGGAACATCTCTTCCAGAAATTTCCGTGGCCATTTCCGCAGCAAAAAGAAAAAATTGGGATTTACTAATCGGTGATATTATCGGCTCTAATATTTTCAACATTTTTGCAATTCTTGGAATTTCCGGAATAATCGCTCCTCTGATAATCGCTCCGGAAGTAATGTTTGTCGTTGTTCCGTTTTTAATAGCAACTTTGGTTTTAACTTGGGTCGTTCTAGCCGATAAAAAAATCACTACTTCTGAAGGAATTTTAATGATAATACTTTATATTTTCTTCATCGGAAAATTGTTCGGAATGTTTTAAAAGATAAGATTTTAAAACAAAAAAAATAGAGCCTCGGGAATTTGAATGCATGATTCCGTCGGCTCATTTTGAAAATTATTTTTTTGCCTCTGGGAGCGTTGTCCCTTCATCGGCTTTTTTGATCTTTATTTTTTCGCCTTTTTACTATCGCGATTATCGCTATTATTATTAAAACGATAATAACGATCGCGACGGCAATCGCTGTTGCTACTGCTGATATCGTTGTCGTTACTGTAACTTTTTCTCCTTGCATTTCTGAAATTTCTGGAACTATTGTTAATGATTTTGCTGGTTTCTTTGTAATTTTTTCTTGTTTCAATTCTATATCTAACGTTGGCTCTGATTTTGTCTCGTTTAATGTTTTATTGACAGTATCGTTAATTACTGGAGTCGGTGTTGGTGTAGGCGTAAGCCAAACAAAGTCTACCCCATCGTCATCGTAGAATACTGGCGTCGGTGTTGTTCCGTTCACTGTTTTATTGCCATTCGTTGTTTCGTTGGCTGTCTGATTTACTGGCGCTAATGTTTCATTGCCTTTTACCGTTTCATTGCCGGTTTCATTTATCACTGGCGTTGGACTCGGCGTCGATTTTGGTTCTGGCGTTGGAGTTGGCGTTGGCATCGTCTTATTTGTTGTCTGATCGCCAGTTTCATTTACTGGTGGCGTAATTATCGGTTCTGTTTCATTCACCGTTTCATTACCGCTAACTGTTTCATTGGCTGGCGCTGATATCTGCTCTGGTTTTTCTGGTTCTGGCGTTGGCTTTGGCGTCGGATCGGTTTTTTCCGTATCTAATTTCTTTTCGTTTCCAATTCTTTCCGCATCTGGCTTTTCTTCATTACCAATTTTTTCTATCTCTGGTTTTTCTTCGTTGCCAATTATTTCCGTTTCTAGCTTCTCTTCATTTCCAAGTCTTTCCGTTTCTGGTTTTTTCTCGTTTCCAATTCTCTCCGCTCCTTCTATTTCTCTGTAAGGGCTGATGCCGCTTATGAAATAGCCAATCCCCTCCGTGTCCACCGGCTCCGGCTTTTCTTCGTTTCCAATGTCTATCGCTGTCGTCACTGTTGTCGCTACTATCATTGCTATCACTATCATTGCTGCTATTATTATTTTTCTCATTTTTTTTCTTTTCACCTCTTCTAATAAAGAGAAAACATTTTCTCTTCTTAAGAGAAGCGAAAAGAAATTTTTAAAAGAACTATTTTTGTTTTCAACTTATCATCGCATTATAACATGTTTTGGAGAAAATGTCAATAGTTAGAAATGGCTTGGTTAAGCGAGAAAAAGAAACAATAATGTTTTTAAAAGACGAAATTGAAAGGATAAATCTAAATTCGTAAATCTTAAATCTTAAATCATTTTATTATGACTCTAAAAACCACAAAAACAAAACTTTATGAAAGCAAGCAGGAACAACCTCAAGAAAAAGATAAGGTGGTTTTGGAAGAAGAAATTTCTAAATTGGAAAAAAAATTAACGGAAGAGAAAAAAGCGTTTGGTGAAGAAAAAAAATCAGAAGCAAAAGAAAAATTAAAAGAAATTTATCAAAGTGAATTAAAAAAGGAAAAACTTGAACAAGATGAATTAAAAGAAACAGAGATTTTTAAAAAAGAACAACCAGGAATAGGAACCTCGGCTCCGCAAACCAAAACTCAAAAACAAGTTTCAGATGATGCCGGAAAGATTAAAAAAATGGACCAGAAAAATCAAATTAAAACTTTGATTAAATTGGTCTTTGCAAAAAATCTCGCCTATGCGGTAAAAGTCGCCCGCAATCTTGACAGCCCTTATGTCTTGGATGAGTTCCACGATACGCTTGTTGATGAGCATTATGAAGAAATGGTTGAGAAGAAGAAGATTAAAAAAATATAAATATGAGCGTTGAAATTTTTAATTACATCATAACTTTTTATCCGATTGATTATATTTTAATCGCCTTTATTGGCGGAATTGTTATTCTTTTTTTTATCGCCCGTTCAACAATTGTATCAAAAGGACAAATCGCAAAATCGCTTAACCTTTCTTTATTTTTGATTTCTCTACCAAAAGAAACAAAAAAAGAAGGAGTTGAGGCGCAAAAAAATGAAAAAGAAATGATTTCGGTAATGGAACAATTTTTCGCTTCGCTGGCGGAAATTAAAGGAAAGAAAGGAAGCATGCATTTAATTTTTGAAATTGCCACGGCTGCCGGTTCGGATGACATTCGCTTTTACGCCGCTTGTCCGCGAAAATTCGCCGATGTTTTGGAAAAGCAAATTCAAAGTTATTATCCGACAGCCGAAGTGGAGCGAACTGAGGACTATAATGTTTTCAATCCTCAGGGAGCGGTTTCCGCGTCTTATTTAAAACTTGCGCGCGATTGGATCTGGCCGATTAAGACATATCAAAATTTAGAAGCCGATCCTTTATCGTCTCTTACCAACGCTCTGAGCAAAATTCCCGAAGGTGAAGGAGCGGCTGTTCAAATTTTAATCAAGCCGGTCAAAGAATGGCAAAAAAAATGTTTATTAAAAGCAAGAGAAATTCAAGAAGGCAAAAAGAAAAAAAGCATAGCGGAAAATGTTTTAAATACGGCTACCGAAGGAATAGGAATCGGCGCGAAAAAAGACCCGAATGTTTCTTCGCAAGATTCTGAACATCAGCAAGTGACCACCGCTGACCAGGAAAAAGCAAAGGCATTAGAAACAAAAGCGAGCAAAGTTGGATTCAAGACAAATATTAGAATTGTCACCTCGGCAAAAACAAAAGAAAGAGCCGAACAGCTTTTAACTCATCTTCAAACTTCTTTTGCTCAGTTTAATTTAGTTGATTCAAATAATTTTGACACTTATGAAACCCGTTTTCGCCCGCGGCAATTTTTAAAAAAACTTGTTTATAATTTTTCTTTTCGGGATTTCAACGCTAAAAGATCTTTTATTTTAAATACCGAAGAATTGGCAAGCGTTTATCATTTTCCAATCGCTACCACTGAAACGCCGAAAATGAAATGGTTAAAATCAAAAGCCGCCCAGCCGCCGCTTAATATTCCGCCCGAAGGGCTTATTCTTGGAAAAAATGTTTATCGCGGCGAAGAAACAGTTATCAGAATTCAGGAAGATGACCGCCGCCGGCATCTTTACGCAATCGGACAAACCGGAACCGGCAAGTCGGCATTTTTCGCGGAATTAATCAAACAAGATATTAAAAACGGTGAAGGAGTTTGCATTATTGATCCGCACGGTGATTTAGTTGAAGATATTCTTAGCTGCGTTCCACAAGAAAGAGTGGAAGATGTTATTTTATTTGATCCGTCAAATGTTCAAAGGCCGATTGCTTTGAATTTATTGGAATACGACGCAAAATATCCCGAGCAGAAAACTTTTGTCATTAATGAAATGATTAAGATTTTTGACAAATTGTACGATTTGAAAACTACCGGCGGACCGATGTTTGAACAATATATGCGAAACGCAATGCTTTTGATTATGGACGATCCTGAATCCGGTTCAACTCTGATTGAAATTTCCCGTGTTTTAACCGATGTTGATTTTAGAAAATATAAACTTTCAAAGTGTAAAAATCCGATTGTGATTAATTTTTGGACAAAAGAAGCAGAAAAAGCCGGCGGAGAAGCTGCCTTGGCAAATATGGTTCCTTACATCACTAGCAAATTAACCCAATTTATTTCCAACGACACGATGCGTCCGATTATCGGCCAGCAAAAAAGTTCAGTAAATTTCAGACAGGCAATGGACAGCCAAAAAATTATTTTAGTCAATTTATCAAAGGGGAAAATTGGAGAGATGAACGCTTATCTGATCGGATTGGTTTTGGTCGGAAAAATTTTAATGGCTTCATTGAGCAGGACAGATATTCCGCAGGACGAAAGAAAAGATTTTCATCTTTATATTGACGAGTTCCAAAATTTCACCACTGACAGCATCGCCACTATTCTTTCCGAAGCGAGAAAATATCGGCTTTGTTTGAATATTGCTCATCAATTTTTAGGTCAGTTGTCAGAAGAAATCAGAAAATCGGTTTTTGGAAATGTCGGAACAATTATTTCATTCAGAGTCGGGCCCGAAGACGCTGAATTTTTGGCAAAGCAATTCGCTCCGGTTTTTAACGAGCAGGATTTAATTAATATTGATAATTACAACGCTTATGTAAAACTGATGCTTAACGGAACAATCAGCAAAGCGTTTAATATGGCGACTTATCCGCCGATCAAAGGAAACACGAAAATCGCCGAAGCAATTAAGGATCTTTCGCGGCAAAAATACGGCCAGCCAAAAGAAGAAGTTGAAAAAGAAATTTTAGAAAGATCACGGATTGGATTGATAACTTAAAACAAAAAATCTAAAACAAAAAAATACAAATTAAAATCAAAAAGTTTTAAAATTCAGTTTTTGATTTTTGGTTGTATTTTTGGCTTTTTTGTTTTGTGTTTTGATTTTATATAAATTGTAAATTTAATAAAAACTAAAAAATAGAAATTTTACTATGCGTATTATTTTACTCCAGAATGTCAGGGGTCTTGGCAAAAAATTTGACATTAAAAAAGTGGCGGACGGCTATGCCCGGAATTTTTTATTTCCGAAAAATTTAGCGGTTGCGGCGACTACAGAAACAATCAGCCAGACAGAAAAAGAAAGAGATGCCAGAATTGAAAAAGAAAAAGAGGGATTAAAAAAAGCTGAACAAACAGCCGGCAAATTCAAAGGTTTGGTTCTGAAAATTAAAACCAAGGCGACCAAAGACGGAAAACTTTTCGGATCAATTTCAAATCAGGAAATCGTTAGCGCTTTAAAAAAGAAAAAATTTAAAATATCTTCAGATAAAATAGAAATTAAAAAGCCAATTAAAAAAGTTGGGAAACATTCGGTGAAAATAAATTTAGCGTCTGGCATTCAGGCGGAAATTACGGTTGAAGTTTTGGGATAAAAAAATTGTCATTCCTGCATAGGCAGGAATCTACTTTGCAAAATAAATTTTCAGAATGCGTGGATTCCTCCCGCACTTAAATGCGAGACGGGAATGACAGAAGAGTAAACACATAAGTCCTAAAAAATAAAATGAAAAATATGATATCAATAAAAAAATTAAGCGAGCAGCCGGAAAAATTTACTTCAGGGCATCGACTTTGCGCAGGATGCGGAGCTGGAATTATCGCCAGAATGGTTTTGTCGGCGATTGAACAGCCGATAATCGCAGCCAGCTCAACCGGCTGTTTAGAAGTCGCTTCAACTATTTATCCGTACACCGCATGGAAAATTCCATGGATTCACAACGCTTTTGAAAATGTCTCGGCAACAATCAGCGGAGTTGAATCAGCTTACAAAGTTTTAAAGAAAAAACAAAAAGGCGGAAAAAAGTTGCCGGAAGATTTAAAATTTATCGCATTTGGCGGCGATGGAGCAAGCTATGACATCGGGCTCCAAAGTTTGTCCGGCGCTTTGGAACGCGGACATAAATTTCTTTACATTTGCTACGACAACGAAGCTTACGCCAATACTGGAGTCCAGCGATCAAGCGCCACTCCCTGCGGAGCCAGCACCACAACCAGTCCGTCCGGCAAGAAAATTCCCGGCAAAGAAACATTCAGAAAAAATTTAACGGAAATTGTCGCCGCCCATAATATTCCTTACGCAGCCCAAGCAAGCATTTCCCACTGGAACGATTTGGTAACAAAAGTTAAAAAAGCGATTGGCGCGGACGGTCCGTCTTTTATCAATATTCTTTCGCCTTGCTCGCGAGGATGGAAATTTGAATCTTCGGAAACAGTTAGAATCGCCGATCTTGCCGTGCAAACAAATGTTTGGCCGATTTATGAAATAGAACAAGGCAAATATAAAATAAATTTTCAGCCGCAAAAAAGAAAATCAGTTGGTGAATGGTTTTCTTCGCAAGGGCGGTTTAAACATTTATTAAAACCTGAAAATAAAAAATTAGTCAAAAAAATTCAGGAGAGAATTGATGAAGAATGGGATATTTTATCGTGTCATTCCTGCGAAGGCAGGAATCTCGTTTCTTATAATAGTGGATTCCCGCCTTTGCGGGAATGACAGAGAGGACAAACGGGAATGGCAGACGAGTAAACACGTAAGTTTTATTTCAATTTATTTATGAAAAAAAATTGGCATCTTAAACCTAAGTTTCCTCAAAATTTTTCTGAAAAATTTCCCGAATATATTCCTTTGGTCTCTCAACTTCTTTACAACCGTGGAATTACTGAAGAGGATCAAGTTGGGGATTTTTTTAATTTTGATTATGATAAGGATATCCATAATCCTTTTTTAATGGAAGATATGGAAAAAGCGGTTAAACGAATTTTAAAAGCGATTCAGAAAAAAGAAAAAATCGCTGTTTTTGGCGATTACGACGCTGACGGGATTACCTCTGCGGCGATTTTAGCAAAGACGCTTAAAATTTTGGGAAGTGAGCCAGAAGTTTATATTCCTGATCGGGCAAAAGAAGGATACGGCATGAACTTGAAAGCGGTAAAATATTTAAAAAAGCAAAAAATTAATTTAATTATCACCGTTGACTGCGGAATTTCTGATTTTGAAGAAATAGTTTTGGCCAATCAATTAGGAATTGAAGTAATTGTCACTGACCATCATTGCATTCCGGAAAAACTTCCTCCGGCTTTAGCAATTTTAAATCCGCATCTTGAAAATTGTTCTTATCCTTTTAAAGATTTGGCCGGCGTTGGCGTCGCTTACAAATTAGTTCAGGGATTGATTAGCAAGCGACACGACGTCGTGTCACCTTCAAAAAAAAATAAAAATATTAAAAATTTAAACAACAGTTTTGAAAAGTGGCTTCTTGATTTGGTCGCTTTGGGAACGGTCGCCGATTGCGTGCCGCTTCTCGGAGAAAATCGCGCTTTAGTTCATTATGGTTTGATTGTTTTAAATAAAACTAAAAATCCGGGATTGAAAAAACTTATTGAAATTTCCCGGGTCTCAAGCAGAAAAAAAGGGAACGGCATTATTTCCGAAGATATTTCTTTTGTTCTTGCTCCGCGCCTGAATGTCGCCGGAAGAATGGACCACGCAAATTTATCTTTCCGTCTTTTGATGAGCGAAGATGAAACTGAAATAGAAGAAATTACCCAGAAATTAGAAAAGAAAAATCAAGAGCGGCAGAAAAAAACCAAGGAAATTATTGAAGAAGCTAAAAAAAGATTTTATCAAAAAAATTCCGCTAAAGGCGGAAAAAAACAGGATAAAATAATTTTTGAAACTGATTCTGAATGGCCAGTCGGATTAGTCGGTTTGGTCGCCGGAAGATTGTCAGATGAATTCTCGCGGCCGGCTTTAATTTTTTCCAAAAGTGATAAAAAATCAGTTGGATCCGGCAGAAGCATTCCTTGTTTTAATTTAATTGAAGCAGTGAGCCACTGTAAAGATTCTCTCTTAGAATTCGGCGGGCACAGCCAGGCGGCCGGATTTACTCTTTTGAATAATAAATTAGACGATTTTTATCAGGCGATAAAATCCATCGTTGAAAAAAAACTGAAAGAAAAAGATTTAAAGCCGTCTCTTGAAATTGAAGCCGAAGCTGAAGGAAAAGATTTGAACTGGGATTTTTTCAATCAGATTTCAAAATTCGCCCCTTTTGGGCAGAATAATCCGACTCCCCTGCTCTTGATGAAAAATCTGCAGATAAAAGAAATGCGCGCAGTCGGCAACGGCGAAAAACATTTGAAAATGAAATTGCTTTGGAAATCTTTAGACGGCAATCATGAAAAAAATTTTGAAGCGATCGGCTTTAATTTCGGAAACTGCTTTTTTAAATTAAAAGAAGAAGATTTTGTTGATGTTGCCTTTGAACTGACTTCCAACCTCTGGAACGGATACACAAGCTTGCAATTAAAAGTAGTCGATTTAAAGAAAACAAAAATTTAGTTTAAATATAATGGAAAAAATAATAAAAATTTACACTGATGGCGGAGCGCGAGGAAATCCCGGACCGGCGGGAATCGGAATTGTTTTTTACAACGAAAAAAATAATCTGATTGAAAAATATTCCCAGGCAATCGGCGATCAAACAAATAATCAAGCTGAATATGAAGCGGTTATTTTTGCTTTAAAAAAAGCGAAAAAATTAAAATTTAAAAATGTTGAATGCTTCTCGGATAGTGAATTGATTGTTAATCAGCTTTCCCATAAATACAAAATTAAAGATAAAGGACTTCAGCCGCTTTTTATTCAAGCTTGGAATTTAATGATTGATTTTGAAAAAATCAGCTTTCATCACATCCCGCGGGAAGAAAATAAAGAAGCGGATAAACTTGTTAATCAAGCATTGGATACTCCAAAGAAACTTTTTTGAATAAATTTTAATTATGTTTATTTTCCCTTCTTCAAAACCAACCAACGCCCGCGATTGGTGGCTACAAAGAATTTTTGAAATTATGCCTGGATTTTTTGTCTGGGCGGTTTTAATCGGATGCTCTGTCCTTGCTTTTGCCAGACCGATTTGGATCGCTGTTTTTATTATTATTTTTGATCTTTATTGGCTTTTGAAAATTTTTTACATTTACACTCACCTGCTTGCTTCTTATCGAAAAAAAGGGCGCTGGGAAAAAATAGATTGGCTTGATTGCTGTAAAAAACTTTCAACATCGGAGACTCGGTCTTCCCAAAATAAGATAAAGATAAAAGACTGGCGACAGCTTTATCATTTAATAATTTTGCCAACCTATAAGGAGGGCTTGGAAATTCTTGAACCGTCTCTCCAATCATTGATTAAATCAAACTGGCCAAAAGAAAAAATGATTGTTGTTTTGGCAATTGAAGAAAGAGCTGGTAAAGAAGCAAAACAAAGAGCAAAAATCTTGGAAGAAAAATTCGGCTCCAAGTTTTTTCTTTATCTGACAACCTGCCATCCGTCAAATATCCAGGGAGAAGCAAAAGTAAAAGGAGCAAATATTAGCTGGGCGGCCAAAGAAGCAAAGAAAGTTATTGATGAAAAAGGAATTGATTATGAAAATATAATTGTTTCCGCGTTTGACTGCGACAGCCGTCCTCATCAGGAATATTTTTCCTGCCTTGCTTGGCACTGGGCGCAAGCTGAAGACCGCGACCGTTTAAGTTATCAGCCGTTGCCAATGTATAACAACAATATCTGGCAGACAAACGCTTTTGCCCGAGTAATCGCCACTGGTTCTTCTTTTTGGAATATGATTCAATGCTCAAGGCCCGAACAGCTGATCACTTTTTCCAGCCACTCAATGTCATTTAAAGCGTTGGTGGAAGTTGGTTATTGGCCGCCTGATCTTCTCGCCGATGACTCAATTATTTTTTGGAAGTGTCTAATGCATTACGGCGGTGATTATAAAGTTAAGCCCATATTTTTGCCGATTTCAATGGACGCAGTTCTGGGCGAAACATATTGGAAAACTTTAGTCGCTCAATACAAACAACATCAGCGCTGGGGATATTGCGCCGCTGAAAATATGCCGTTAATTATCAGAGGATTTATGCAGGATAAAAAAATTCCGTTAAGAACAAAATTTCGGCGGGTTTTCCAGGAATTGGAAGGAAGATTTTCCTGGGCAACCGCTCCGATTATTATCGCCTTTCTCGGATGGTTTCCTTTATATTTTGGCGGCGAAGAATTTATGGGAACAGTTTTGTCTTTAAGTTTTCCGAATATTCTGAGATTTTTAATTAATCTGGCAATGGGCGGTTTAATTTTTTCAATGCTTCTCTCAATTGTGCTTTTGCCGCCACGTCCCAAAGAAAAAGGCAAACATTATTATTTAATTATGATTTTCCAATGGCTTTTAATTCCATTTACCACAATTCCCTTCGGAGCAATGCCGGCGATTGACGCCCAAACAAGATTAATGCTCGGAAAACATATGGAATTTTGGGTAACTAAGAAAGTGAAGAAATAATATGCTTTATTTAAAATCTTTTCTAATTGCTTTCATCGCCAGTTTATTTTTAACTTTTTTAATCAAAAAGTTCGCTTTGAAATTTAAAATATTCCCTCAATTATCGTTAAAAAAAAATCATCAGCAAAATATCCCTCTTTTCGGCGGAATAGCAATGATTTCCGCTTTTATTTTAGCGATTTTTTTTACCAAAGAATTAGTTATTTCATTTCAATTATGGGGAGTATTGCTCGGATTGGCGGTAATATTTTTTGCCGGCGTTTGGGACGATTTAAAAAAACTTTCCTGGAAAGTCCAGCTTTTTTTTCAAACTCTTGTTGCTTTGATTGTTGTCGCTTTCGGCGTCCGTATAGATTACTTGACAACCCCTTTTGGCGGAATGATCCGCTTGGATCAAATAGAATTTACAATTCACAATTTATCCGCCTACGGCGGATCCGCCGTAGGCGGACAATTTTCACTTTTTGGTTCTCTTTTTATAATTTTCTGGATTATTTTAATGATCAATATCTTTAACTGGCTTGACGGCATTGACGGCTTGGCTGGCGGAGTCGGCGTAATCAGCGGAATTATTTTATTTTTTCTCTGCCTAACTCAAATGGTTAACCAGCCGCCGCTGGCAATTTTGTCAATCGCTTTGGCTGGAACCGCTTTGGGATTTTTAATTTTTAATTTTCCTCCGGCAAAAATTTTTATGGGCTCAAGCGGCTCAATGTTTCTGGGATTCACTGTCGGCGTTCTGGCAATTTTCAGCGGAGCAAAAGTTGCTACTGTTTTTTTGGTAATGGGTTTTCCGATTTTGGACGGGCTTTGGGTTATTTTTCAGCGGATTAAAAATAAAAAATCTCCGTTTGAAGGAGACCGCCGTCATTTGCATTACAAGCTTCTTTCTCTTGGATTTTCCCAAAGGCAAATTATTTTATTGATTTATTCTCTCTGCGCTTTGTTCGGCTTTACCGCCCTTTCAGTCCAGGGATTTAATAAATTAATCGCCTTAATCGCTCTTGCTGCCGCAATGATTTTGATTGCTTTTATTGTTACTTTAATGTTAAATAAAAAGAGCTTGCCCAGCCCTAATCTCAAAGCGTGACTCTCGCTTATAAATAAATCAAAGGCGAAGCCGCCTTGCGGCTTTATATTTCTGTTATAATAAATTTTGCGTTAAGATTAGAGCTGGGTTGACCCCGTTCCTAATTTCATAAGATAGTATGATACAAAAAATAACCAGAATAACTTCGGATAGTTGAATTGTAGCAGACGGTATTGCGAAATTAGGAACGGGGTTGACAAATGCTTAAATAAATAATAAAATTTAAAAGTCGTAATTAATTATTAAAAAATATAAATTAAAAAATATAAAAAAATGAAAAAAGAAAAATACAATCTAATTATAATAGGCGCCGGGCCGGCCGGATCAATGGCAGCAAAAACAGCGGTTGAATCGGATTTGTCCGTTTTGATGGTGGAAAGTCGCCTGCAAATCGGCGTACCAGTTCAATGCGCCGAAGGAGTGAGTAAAAAACAATTGGACAAACTTATAGATGTAAAGCCACAGCACATCTCTAAAAAAATTAAAGGATTTGAAATTTATTCTCCAGACAAAACTAAAGTTTTCGTCAATGGAAACGGCTATGTTTTGGAAAGAAAAATTTTTGACAGATGGCTGGCGGAAAAAGCGATAGAAGCGGGCGCTGAAATAATGATCGGTGCCAAAGCGACCGGATTGATAAAAAATGAAAAAGATATTGCGGTAAAAATAAAATCATCTGAAAAAGAATATAATTTATTCGCTGATATCGTTATCGGTGCGGACGGCCCAGCTTCTGTCGTTGGAAAATGGGCTGGAATAAATACAGATTTAAATCCTTCCGACATTATGATTTGCCAGCAATTTATCGCGGCCGGGATTGAAAACTTGGATTGCGCCGAATGCTATATGGGTAATGAAATCGCTCCGGCTGGATATGCCTGGGTTTTTCCAAAAAGCGGAAATACCGCTAATGTCGGAATGGGAATTCCTTCGGAAAGAGTAAAAGATGGAATTTCTGTTCTTGAATGTTTAGAAAAATTTATCAAAAATAGATTCCCTAATTGCCAAATTATAGAAAAAACATCCGGAGGAGTTCCAGTTGGACTGATAAAAAATATTGTTGCCGACAAAGTAATGTTAGTCGGAGATGCGGCAAGAATTGTGAATCCTATCAGCGGAGGAGGAATTATTAATGGAATGAAATCGGGAATTGCCGCCGCTGAAATCGCTAAAGAAGCGATCGCCCAGGGAGATACATCCGTAAATAAATTATCTAAATATGAAAAAATAATTTGGGAAGAATTTAATAAAACCAACGCAAAACTTTTAAAAGTAAAACAAGTTGTCCAAAAATTAACCGATGAAGAATTAAATCAACTGGCGCGTTCGCTGAAAGATATAGATTTTTCAGAAATTTATAATATGCCGACACTAATAAAACAATTAGTATTAAAAAATCCGCGAATGCTTTTTAAGCTTCGCGGTTGATTTAAAGAAAATGTTATTGTCATTCCGAATTTATTTCGGAATCTGACAAATCCTGAAACCTGCCTACCGAGCAGGCAGGCAAGGTCAGGATGACAAAGAAAATTCAGAATGACAACTAAAAATAATTTAAAAAAGATTGTTTGTGTATAAAAAACACAAACAGTTTTTTTTATTTTTTAAAAAATTTAAAAAAACTATTGCTAATTATTTTACAAAGTGTATAATATAATTAGAAACATAAAACTGTGGATAAGTTTTAAAAAAAAATTAGTTTTTTAAATTTTAAAATAAATTTAATTGTCGCCCCGCCCTTTTGGGTTAAGCCAAAAGAGCGGGACGCTGTAATTTGTAACCAAATTAAAATTTGGACAAATTACGCGAGAGGAGGTGAAAACAAAAAATGGTTACCAGAAAAAAAACAACTAAAAAAAGAGTTGTTAAAAAGACAGCGAAAAAAAGAACAACAAAGAAAAGAGTTGTTAAAAAGACAGCGAAAAAAAGAACTGTTAAGAAAACAGCGAAAAAAAGAACAACAAAGAAAAGAACAACTAAAAAAAGAAAAAGATAAAGTTTTTTTAACAAATAAAAAACCATCATTGCAGATGGACTAAAATACAATCTTCCAGGGTTGTATTTTAGTTTTAAAACTGAATAAATAATATTTGTTAAAAGCCGAAAAGTATAGGCATTTTTTTGTGGAACTTTTATGTCAGTTTCGCGAAAAAATGTTTATGCTTTTCGGCGATTAAAAGCATTAAATCAAATTCTTACTAATCCTTAAAAACCTGTTTTGTCCGGATAAATCTTTAATAATTTTTATTTTGACTCCGCTTAATTTTTTCTTTACAAAATAAATTAAATCTTTTGTTTGTTCCGAATTTATTTCTAACCAGCATTCAAAAATATTAAAATTTATTTTTTTAATCTGAAGAACTAATTCTTTAATTTTTTCCAATCCGCCTTTGCCTCCGTCCAAAGCGCTAATCGGCTCATAAGTCAAGCTGATATTTTTTTTAATGTCTTTCATTTTCAAATAAGGAAGGTTGGCAATAATAATTGTCGGCTGATTTTTAATTTTTAATTTTTGAATCGGTTCAAGTAAATTTCCTTTTAAAAATTTAATTCGCGAAAAAATTTTATTTTTCTTCGCGTTTATTTTTGCCACTTCAATCGCCTCTTTTGAAATATCAATCGCGTAAAATTTAACACACGAAAGCGACGATCCGTATCGTTGCCTTCTTTGAAAAATATTTTTTGCCAAAGCGATTGATATGCATCCGCTTCCAGTTCCAACGTCAAGAATATTTGAAAAATGTTTATGTTGTTTGGCATCTTTGAAAAATTTGCAAAAATTTAATTCATTAATAATATTCTCAACAATTATTTCTGTTTCCGGGCGGGGAATCATTACCCGTTTGTCAACATAAAAATCCAAACCAAAAAATTCTTTGCGGGAAATAATATAAGCAATCGGCTCGTCTTTTAATCGCCGTTTAATAAAACTTTCAAATTTTTTTTTCTGATCTTTATTTAATTCATATTCCGGACGCGCGCAAAGCCAGTTTTTATCAATTTCAATTTTTTGCCTGCCTGTATCGCTACACTTCGCTTGCCTGATTGTCTCTAATAATAAAACTTCCGCGTCAAGTCCAGCGGAAGAAATTTTATTTTTTTTAAATTGTTTTTGAGCTTTAATTAAAGCTTGCTTAATTTTCATTAATCGCTTTAATAATTTCGCCAATTTCTCCGTCCATAATTTTATCAAGATTATGCCAGCTTTTTCCGACACGATGGTCAGTTACTCTATCTTGAGGAAAATTATAAGTTCTGATTTTTTCCGATCGCATCGCGCTGCCGATTTGATCCCGCCGCATTTCCCCGCGTTTTTGATTTTCTTCTTCCTGTTTCTGGGATAAAAGTTTTGACCGCAAAACTTTTAAAGCTTTTTCTTTATTTTTCAACTGGGATTTTTCATCTTGGCAGGAAACAACAATGTCAGTTGGCAAATGAGTAATTCTTATCGCCGAATCAGTTGTGTTAACACTTTGCCCTCCCGGTCCCGAAGAGCGGAAAACATCAATTTTTATGTCAGAAGGATTTACTTTAATATCCACTTCTTCCGCCTGAGGTAAAACCGCGACGCTCACCGTTGAAGTATGGATTCTGCCGGATTTTTCCGTCGTCGGAATTCTCTGAACCCGATGGACTCCGCTTTCATATTTCATTTTTCCGTAAACATTCTGTCCGTTCATTTCAGCAACCACTTCTTTTACTCCCCCGCTGTCAGATCGGCTGATATTTAAAA
>DAOWLE010000034.1 GCA_030643545.1 bacterium
ATAGTGCTATTATTTTAAAATCAACCACTGTCATTCCCGCGTAGGCGGGAATCCACTATCAAAATAAGTATAAATTATAAACGTAGATTCCTGCCTTCGCAGGAATGACAAATAGAAAATTTAGAATAATATCATTAATATATTAATTTTATTATACCACTTTAAATTTTAAGCCGCAATTTTTTATTTAAAAAGAATATCTGCTCCACTTTTATAAAAATCCATTTCTTCCTGATTGATTGAATAAATCATATCCCATTTTCTGCCAGTTTTTTGGAATTGGTCCGCAGTCATATTTACCCAATGTTTGGTTTTGTCGCCGTTAATTTCATAAACTTTAGATTTTTTAAAAACTCTTACTAAACAAGAATCAGCGTAAAAAATTTTTTGCTCGGCGTTCACTTCAATAATTTTACCCCAATTCAAATGTCCGTAAAAACTAAAAATTTCTCCGCTTAAAATATGGCGTTTGTAATTTCCTTTAGTGATGTAAACATTATGGCTTCCTTTTTGGCGAATTAAAGATCCGTTTTGAAAAAAAGAAGTAATTTTGGCGGTAAGAGAAAAATCAACCAAAGGATTTAAAATTTCAAAATTATCTTTTTTATATTGATTGGAAATATTTATTGCCGCCCAGGAAATTTCTCCGCCGAAATTTTCAACAAAAGCGGTTCCGTCCTGAAATTTATTTAAAGATATTTCGCTAATTTCAAAACTGTTATTTTTTTTCGCTTTTACAAGAGGAACGCGAAAATTTCCATTCTCGGATTGGCCGTCAAAAGTCAATCTCAAAATAGAATTGCCTGAACTTTGAAATAAAGGATTAAATTTAAACCAATTGCCAGACCAATCTTTTATCTGCTGGGAAATTTTTAAATCAGTATTTAAAGAAATTGAATGTTCGTTTTGCGGATCAATATGAAAAGCGGAATAATTCAAATCATCGGAAAGATATCCGTATTTTTTTGATGGCTCAATTGAAGAATCATTCAGCAAATTCGCAATTGTCCAATTCGTAAAAATATCTTCAAATTTTTCGTCATAGCCCAATTTTTCCAAAGCGTCATTGATACCGGCAATTCCGACTTTTTCTGATTGCGTTATTTCTTTTAAAATTTCTTCGCCGTAGTGATCAATTAGATAATGAATAAATAAATTTACTGGTCCGTAATCATAAACATCATTCTGCCATTCGCAAAGCGGGTCAGACGGCTTAAACATAAATGAAGAAACTCTCATTTGCAGATTGCTTCCTTTGTAATTTTCATCATAGCCGCAAAGAGTCGGCGCGTATTCGGAACGGGCTTCGTTAAGCCAGATATCTTCAGCGATTTCTTGAATTCTATATTTTTGATTCCAGGTAATTAAATGCTGGAATTCATGAGCCAAAAAAGATTTCATTAGCGGACTGTTTAAAAAATCAATATTCAAATAAACCATTTCTCTTTCGTTTGAATTTTGACATTTTGAAATTGTTTTTGGATATTCATCTTTAAGGCAAAAAGCTCCTTTGATCTCATTGGACATCTGAACAAGAAAAATTGTTATTTTTAAATCATTGTCAATACCCGGGGACCATTCCTCGCCGAATGTTTCCCGCAGTTTTGGATAAATTGTTTGGTCAAACTCTGTGGAAAGATTTTCTAAATAATTTTTTAAAACATTTTGCTCGGCTGGAGTTTTTTTATTCCAGTAGTTTTCATCAACATAAAAATAACTATGAGTTCCAATTTCTTTCAAAACCGCGGCGACTTTTTCCCGATTGGAAATATCATAACTTGGTTCAACAAAAAAATCCTGCTGTTGATTCAAAACATCAGCAGAAACTTTTTGCGGCAAAACAAAAAAACACAGACAAAAAACTGGGATGATTAGGAAATGCTTTTTGAGATAAAAGATTTTTTTCATATTATGATTTGATCTAGCTCCAGTTTTTAAAGAAAAGTATAATGAAAAAAATAATTTGAAATAAATTAGGATAGTTGAATTATAATAGATATTTTTTTAAAAACTGGGGCTGGGTTGACAAATTCCTTTAAATAATTATAATAAAAATATAATCGCTCTTTCAAAATCTCTTAATATCTTTTAAAAATCTTGTTTAAATTTAGGATTTTTGAAAGATATTGAGAGAAAATATTAGGAGGATAAAAATGGCGGCATTGATTGTAAAATTTAAAGTCTATCCGGATTCAGAAAATCCGGGCCAAGTTATTGGAAAAGTAATAGAGGGTGAATATAAGAGCAAAATTTGTTTTTTACCAAAATGGTGTAATGGTGAAAAAGTAGGGAGAATCGGCGGAGGATTTGTGGAAAAAGACAAAGGAAATGCTTTTGTTTTAATGGGAGTAAGTTTTGAAGAAGATTAGGAGGTGATAAAAGAAAAATGGGAAAAGATAAATTGTCTCAGAAAAGGAATACAACGAGAATGCTTATAATAGAAATCTTACTATTAGTTCTCGGAGGAGTAATTTTCGGAGGAGTAATAACGAATGAAATTCTTGTATGGCCCGGGCTAACAATTGTAGCAATGATAATGATTATTACAGGAGGGCTTTTACAAGGAAGAATTTGTTATATTAAAGAATTAGACGCCATAGGCAAACCAACTTCTATTGAATCTATTGAAATAGGAAAAAAATATAAAGTAATCTCAATAGCAATTTCAGATGAGCCATTTGAAGAAAAAGAAAGAAAAGTATATCTGTTGTTGCGAAAAGAAAATAGTAAAGATGTCTTTTTCTGCCAGAGAAAAAAGGGTGAAAAACCAATATTGTTGCCAGAAACAGGAGATACAATCATTTTGATAGAAGATGAATTTATTATTCGAAAAAATCAGAAAGAATAAATTCAACAAAACAAATAAACCACAAAATCAGGAGCAGTAATAAAAAATTTACTACTCCTATTTTTTATTTGAAAATTCATAATTCATTTAAAACCTCCAATGTTTCTTCAGCGCATTTTTGCCAGTCAAATCTTTTAATATTTTCTTTCCCTTTCTCAATTAAATTTTTTCTTAGATTTTCATCGGTCAAACTTTTATAAATCGCCTGACTGATTTCTTCCGTGTTTTGCGGATTAACCAATAAAGCGGCATCGCCGGCGATTTCTGAAAGAGAAGAATTATTTGACGCGACTATTGGAACGCCAGCTTCCATTGCTTCTAAAATCGGAAATCCAAAACCCTCGTAAAGAGAAACAAAAACAAAAACATCGGCGTTTTTTAATAAATCTTTTTTTTCTTTTTCAGAAACATAATCTTTTAAAATAATATCGTTTTTATAAGGAGAATTTTCGCGCGCTTTTTCAATTTCCTTAAATCCAAATCCTTTTTTGCCTATTAAAATTAACTGGTGAGAAATTTTATATTTTTCTTTTATAAAATTAAACGACTGAATTAAAGAAACTAAATTTTTCCTTCTTTCCAATCGCCCAATAAAAAGAATGTATTTATTTGCCGGCTGGCGGCTGGTTGCTGGTGGCCTGCCCGCATTGGCTATGCCAAAAGCATTGCAGGCGGGCTGATTGCTGGCAGTAAAGCCATGATAAATCACTTCAATCTGTTTTGGATCTGCCCTATAAAATTTTATCAAATCATTTTTTGTTGACTGCGAGGGAACAATAATTTTCTTTGCCCATTTTAAAGCCAGCTTTGTTGTTAATTGCAAATGAAATTTTTCAAAAAAAGAATAGGCGTCCGGAAAATATTCATATTCCAAACCATGAATTACCGCCGCTGTTTTTTTTGGATGAATCCAGGGAATTGTATGCGCCGGAATAAAAAGAATATCCGGCTTGTCTTTTAACATTTTCCAAGCCAATCCGATTTGAGTCCAGAATCTCGGCAAAGAAATTGTTTTGTTGATAAAATAATTTCCTGAAAATTCAGATAATAATTTTGAAATCGGCTTTCGCGAGTAAAAAATATACTGGTTTTTCCTGCTTGAATCAATAAGAAGCAAATTTTTAATAATTTCAAACGAGTAATATTCTGTTCCGGTTTTTTTTGAAACATCAATCCGCGAAGCGTCAATGGCGATTTTCATAAGCGTTTATTTATTCTTATATTTTTATTATAGCAGATTCCCGCCTTCGCGGGAATGACAGAAAAGTAATTCTAATATTGATTATTTTCTCATACTCAATTATTATAATAATAAAGATAAGAAAATATTCGTAAATCATAAATCGTAAATCATTTATATGACTATCGGCATTGACATCCGTGTTTTGACCCGGGGCGCGCGAACCGGAGTTGAGGAGTACACAATTAATCTCCTTAATTTTTTATTGCCTTTGGACAAAAAAATAAAATACAAACTTTTTTACAACGCTTACCGCAAAGCAGAGTTAAATTATTCTTGGGCGAATTTTGATAATGTTGAAATTAAAAAATTCAGATTTCCCAATCGGGCTTTATTTTTTTTCAATCGCTGGACTTGTCAGCCAAAAATTGACCGTCTTTTAAATGGAGTGGATGTTTTTTTCAATCCGCATTTTTTTGTCGCTCCTGTTTCCGACAATTGTAAAAAAGTGATTACTTTTCACGACTTATCGTTTGAGCTTTATCCTGAATTTTTCTCGCGGTCCAAAAGAATCTGGCAGAAAATTTTAATGAACGCCAAAAAAGAAGCTCAAAAAGCAGACCAAATTATCGCTGTTTCAAATTCAACAAAACAGGACTTGATTGATTTTTATAAAATTCCAGAAGAAAAAATTAAAGTAATTTATTCTGGCATAGAACAAAATTTAAAAAAAGATATTTCAAGCGAGAAAATTTTAGAAGTCAAAAAAAAATACCGTCTTCCGGATAAATTTATTTTGTACTTTGGAACTATTGAGCCAAGAAAAAATTTAATTGGATTAATTAAAGCGTTTGAACAGTTACGCGAATCCTCTGCGAATATTTGCAAATCTTCTGCGAATGTGAACACTAACAATATAAAATTAGTTATTGCCGGTGAAAAAGGCTGGCTTTATAAAGATGTTTTTAAAGCGGCGCGCCAATCCCCTTTTGCGCCAGAAATAATTTTTACCGGATTTGTTAATAATAGCGACAAACCTTATCTTTATAGCTTGGCTTCTCTTTTTGTTTATCCGTCTTTTTACGAAGGATTCGGTTTTCCGCCTTTGGAAGCAATGGCTTGTAAAATTCCGACAATCACTTCTAAATTTTCTTCTTTGCCTGAAACAGTTGGCAAAGCCGCAATAATGATTGATCCGTATGATATTGACGAGTTTGCCTGCGCAATGAATTTGGCTTTGAAAGATGAAAACTTGCGGGAAAAATTAAAAAAGCAAAGCATTGAACAAGTAAAAAAATTCAGCTGGGAAAAATGCGCTCAAGAAACTTTGGAAGTTCTGAAAAGTTTGAAATAAAAAAATTTATTCCGATTTTAATTTTGCTTTTAGATCTTCAATAATCTTAACCTGTTCAGGATCAATTTTATATTCCAAAGCAAGATAATACGCGGTAAAATTCGCCAAGAGAATATTGGAAAATATTTTCTCAAAGAAATTCCTGCTTTCAAGATTAATAAAATCTACCGGAGTGTTTCTTTTTTTAATTAATCCGGCTGTCAATTTCATTCTTTTTAAAATATCTGGATTATCATTTTTTAAATCTCTGATAATAATTACGCAAAAGCCGGATTTTTTATTTGGAAATTGCGCTTTGCAATTAGTATATCCAACCATTTCATTATGATTTAATTCCGGAAAAATATTATTGAAAGCCATTATTTTTGAACTCTCATTGAAACTAATTTTCCAAATATAACTTAAAATCTGCCAATCCGCAGATGAATAAATAATCGGAATTTTTCCTTTAAGTTTTTTAACCATTTCCTTGGCTTTATTTTCAATATTTTTAGAATTTATTTTTTTCTCCAATGATGACAATTCGCTCTGTTTAAAATTAGCAATTTTTGCGTTAGATAATATTTTAATCAAAGCTGAAAATTGATAACCCAAAGCCATTCTCGGCTGAACGCCTTCTGGAATTCTTGCTAAAGGAATTCTATTTTTTTTAGACAATTTTTCTAATTCTCCGCCAGAACAAATCGCCGCTAATTTAATCCCTCTTTTCTTTGCTTGCTTAAAAGACGAAATAGTTTCTTCGGTATTTCCAGAATAAGAAATAGCGATCATTAAACTTTTTTTATTTGCGTCGGGTGAAAGATTATAATCAGAATGAATATAAACAGGAATTTTTATTTTCAGATGTGAAGCAAATTGCTTTAACATTTTTCCCGGCAACCCGGATCCTCCCATTCCTGACACAATAACATTTTCAAAATTTCCTTTGATTTTAATATCCTCGGCCGCTTTTAAGCCGACTGAAAATTGTTTTGGAGAATCTAAAATAATTTTACGCATAATTTTAAATATAATTAAACTTTTTATTCTTCTTTAATTTTTGGATTATTTTTTTAACATCCTGGGATTTTTCTTTTTGGCAGATTAAAATAATATCGTCAGTATGGGCAATGACCAAATCTTTTACTCCGACTGTAGCAACCAAGCGATCGTTTGTCCCATAGACCATAATATTTTTTGAAT
>DAOWLE010000004.1 GCA_030643545.1 bacterium
AATCTGCTTTTTCGTTAATAATTACACCGACTTCAGCAGGAGTTAAATTATCCGGTGGATCAAATTGAGCGATAATTGTTTTTCGCCCTTCAGGATCCCGTCCGCGCGTTCGCCAAAGATAAAATAAAATTATAAAAACAGCTAAAGGCAAAAATAAAATCCAGTTATCTTTTAAAGTATCCAGAAAAATTTGAAGTTTTGTCGGCTGACTGACTAAACCTTTTGGAAATCCGATAATCACGGTCAATCCTTCTCCGGGTTGAAGCAAGCCCTGTTCAAAAATAATTTTTTCAACTAAATTATTTTCAACATCTTCATATTTTCCATCACAACTTTTTTTACTTCCTAAAAAACCGGCAAAGCAAACCGTCTGCAGTTTTTCTTTCTCTATTTTTTTCGGAAGAAAAATTGTTGCTTTTGATTTTTCAATCGGTATCTGCCATTCATTGCCAATCGCGTTCCAATATAATTCATCATAAGAATTAAAGTAATTTATCGCCCGTTTGATTTTGTAATTGATAATATAAGTTTTTTCGCCGGTAACATATTTATCCGCGTCCCCAATTTTAATTTTGGCGTAATTGCCCGGATAAGTAATTTTGAAATTATATTTTTGGTTTTTTCCATTGCGAATATCAATATCTGAAATCCGCAAATTATAATTTCCCCCGCGAGCTTTATATTTTATCGGAATTTCCCGAAAAATTCCATGCCTTCGCAAAGAGCCAAAATTATAATCAATTCTTTCTTCAATATCAAGAGACGCGTCAGAATTTATCTGAATAAAAGTTTCAAAATTATCAATCTTCTCCGTTGCCTGGGCAAATGACGCGGAAATCAAAAATAAGAAGGTTGAAATGAGAAATAATTTTGAAACACTGATTATTATTTTTCTTTTACAATTTTTCATTGGATTTATTGCTTGTTTAATTATTTTTTAAAAACAGCTGTTTGGCTTAAACGCACTTTTGGTTTTTCAATAAGCTTGAAACCAATCACAACAGATTTTTTTATGGTTTTTTCAAACTCTTTTCTTGAAACATGGAATTTTGGCTCTATGATAAATAATATTCCATCTGGTTTTAATATGGATTTTATTTCCTTCAAAAAATTTTCCTGATTAGGAACTTCGTGAACCATCCAGAACGCCAAAACAAAATCAACTTTTTCCAAAACACCTATTTTATCGGCTTCGCATTTATGTAATATAATTCTTTTTTCAATTTTTGTCCCTTGAATTTTATTTTTTAATTTTTCAAGCATTCCTTCCTGCAAATCAGCGGCAATAACTTTGCCGGATTCACCAACCAATTCAGCCATTCCTATTGAAAAAAATCCAGGGCCGCATCCGACATCCAAAGCAATCATTCCTTCTTTGAGATAATTTCCTAAAATTTTTTTCGGACTATGAATCCATTTTCTAAATTTGTTGTCGAGTGTTCTTGCATTTTCAACAGGACACACTCGCATGCTTTTTTCTTCCATAGATTTTTGATTTAATGAAAATTTCTTAAAAAATGTTGTAAAAAATGTTAAATCCGAGTTTCAACAAAATTTCAATAAAATATTTACTGAAATTCTTTCAGCCATTTATCAAACACCTCCACTTTATCTTTTCCAAATCTCATTATTTCCATTCTGATTTTTTCAATCGGTTTTTCTTTTGTTAAAAATTCCTCGTTTTTGCTGAAAAATTTATCAGCGAAACAAATAATTTGCTCTTCAATTGAAATCGGAACCATATCTCTTTTCGGAATAGGAAGATTTTGATCTTCTATGTCTTGCACGGTCAAACCAGTAAGAATATGTCTTTCGCAAACCAAACCATGCTTTGGAAAACCCTCTTTTTTTAAAATTTCTCTGCCCAAATATCCATGGCAGACATAAGGTTTGTCTCCATAGCAATCAATCTCCGGTTTGTCTGTCAAAAAAACTCCGATGTCATGAAGCATCGCCGCTTCTTTTATAAATTTCAAATCAATGTCTGGATTTTTTAGCCGCTTTGCTATCTCAACCGCTTTTTTGGCCACTGCTTCGCTGTGTTTGACAAGAAAATAATAGGACACTGATTTCGGATCATAATATTTTTGAATTATTTTTATCGGATCCATAAAATTAATTTTTAAATCATCCCACAATATCCAAACTTTCCCCGCATTTGGAGCAATGGCCGTTTTTGTCAAAACGGATTATTGAATACCCTTCGCGGTCAATCATCAGCTCTTTGCATTTCGGGCAATAAGTATTTTCCCAATAAAATCCGGGAATATTTCCGCTGTAGACATATTTTAATCCGGCAGATTTTCCAATTTTACAAGCCATTTCAATTGTTTCAACCGGAGTTGTCGGAAAATCCTGCAGCTTCCATGAAATTTCTCCGCAAAATTGGGAAACATGCCAGGGAGTTTCTTCGCCTAATTCTTTTTTGATAAAGTCCGCAATTTGTTTCAATTCCTTTTCAGAATCATTGAGCGTTGGAATAATTAAAGTCGTCACCTCAAGCCAAATCTTCTTTTCTTTTATTCTTTTCAAAGAATCTAAAACCGGCTGAAGCCGCGCTCCGCAATATTTTTGGTAAAATTCATCGGAAAATGATTTCAAGTCAATATTTATCGCGTCCAAATAAGGCGCGATTATTTCCAATGTTTCTTCAGTCATAAATCCGTTGCTCACCCAAATATTTTTCAATCCTTTTTTCTTGGCAATTTTCATTGTCGCTAAACCGTACTCCATAAAAATTGTCGGCTCGGTATAAGTGTAAGCAATACTTTTACATTTTGATTCTATCGTTTCGCTGACAATTTTTTCCGGCTCTAAATCCTCGCCTAAAATTTTCCCATCGGACAATCTTGGACCTTGTGAAATATCCCAATTTTGGCAGCTTTTACATTGAAAATTACAGCCAACAGTAGAAAAAGAAAATGAAAAACTTCCCGGAAGAAAATGAAAAAAAGGTTTTTTCTCAATCGGATCAACGCCTTTGGCGATCGCTTTGCCAAAAGTCAAAGTATAAAGTTTGCCTTTCTGATTTTCTCTTACTCCGCAGATTCCTCTTTTCCCTTCATCAATAATACAATGATGCGCGCAAAGATTGCACTGGACTTTTCGGTTATCTAATTTTTTATATAATAACGCTTCTTTCATATTTTTATTTTTTACCTGCGAAAAGTTTCTTTCGTGTATTTTGAAATATTTAAAAGTATCCCCATGGCAATAAAGGAAACGACCAAAGCCGAGCCGCCGTAGCTGATAAACGGAAGAGGAATGCCGGTCAAGGGCATAAGTCCGGTGATGGCCATAATATTCATAAACGCCTGAAAAACAATCCAGAAAGTTATTCCTCCGGCAACTAATTTTCCAAAATCATCCGGAGCGTTTTTAGCGATTTTAAAACCGCGCAGAGCCAAAATTACAAAAAGGGTGATTAAAATCAAAGCGCCGATTAAGCCAAGCTCTTCTGAAATAATTGCGAAAATTGAATCGCTGATTGTTTCCGGAAGATAATTATATTTCTGCCGGCTGTGCCCTAATCCCATTCCTAAAACTCCGCCGGAGCCGATTGCCAAAAGCGCCTGATTAATTTGATAGCCGATTCCCTGCGGATCAACTTCCGGATGAAGAAAAACAGTCAGGCGGTTCATCCGGTAAGGAGCCGCTTTAATTAAAGCAAATAACGCGCCTATTCCGGATAAAATTAAAAATCCGATATGGGAAATTTTCGCTCCGGCCAAAAAGTAAATCGCCAAAGCAGTCAAACAGATTATTCCCAAAGTGCTTACATCCGGCTGAAGAATGAGCAAAAATCCGACTAAACCGACCAAAAAAACAAAAGGAATAAATCCTGTTTGAAGATTAGTCAAGGTCCGCCCTCTTTTTTCTAACCACAGCGCCAGATAAAGAATGAAAGTCAGTTTGCAAATTTCAGACGGCTGAATAGATAATGAACCGAGTTTTATCCATCGCTCAGCGCCTCCGTAGCCATAGCTTAACCCGGGAACAAAAACTAAAATTAAAAGAAAAATAGTTAAAATAAATCCGGGAACAGCTAATTTTTTTAAAATGCGGTAATCAATTTTCTGAAAAATAATCCAAAAAAGCAAACCGATTAGAACGCCATAAAAAAGCTGATGGCGGAAATAATAATATGATTCGCCGAAATTATCCTGAGACATAACGATTCCGGCGCTGGCGATCATTACCAAACCATAGATAACTAAGGCAAAAGTGATGAACATTAGTAAATAATCAGGTTGATGAGATTTCATAATTTATCTGTAGCTTTAAATTTTTTTACATATTTTTTAAACAAATTTCCCCGTTCTTCATAGTCCTTAAAAATTCCAAAACTTGGCGAGGCCGGCGAAAGCAAACATATTCCATTTTTTTTCGTGTTTTCAAAAGAAAGTTTTATCGCTTCTTTCATTTTATTAATTAAAAAACATTTCGGCGGTTTTATCTTTTTTTTCTTTGCCAAAGAAATTACCGCTTGCTGGATTTTTTCTCCGGTTGTTGGAAATAAAATCAAAGTTTTAATTTTACTCTTTATAATTTTCTCGGCTAAATCGGAAAAATTTAATCCGCGGTCAAACCCGCCGGCAATAAGCGTCTGGACATTATTTTCTAAAGCGCCAATAGCGACGATCGCCGCCTCTGGAATAGTTGAGAGAGAATCATTATAAAATTTTATTTTTTGAAATTCTCCAACAAATTCCAAGCGATGCGCTAAAGATTTAAAATTTTTAATCGCTTTGATTATTTTTTTATCCGGAATTTTAAAAATTTTTCCAACTTCAACGGCGGCGGAAATATTTTGTAAATTAAATTTTCCTTTCAATGGAATTTCATTTCGCATGTCTGCAATAAATTTATGCTTTTTGACATTGATAGGAATTTTTTTCGCCTTTGACTTTTTGGCGATTTCTTTAACGATTTTATCTTTGGAATTAAAAATTAGATAATCATTTTTTTTCTGCCAGCAAGCAATGTTCGCTTTTGCAGAAATATATTCTTTGAAATTTTTGTAATAATCCAAATGTTCCGGATAAATATTCAGAAGAACGGCAATGTAAGGACTTTTTTTTAATTTGAATAATTGATGGCAGGATAATTCATAAACAAAAACATCATTTGGTTTTGCCGAAGATAAATAAGATAAAACCGGCTTTCCAATATTGCCTACCAAATGGACTTTGATATTTCCCTGTTTTAAAATTTCATAAATCAGCGCGGTGGTTGTGCTTTTTCCTTTTGTGCCGGTTACTCCCACAATTTTTCCCGGACAATTTGAAAAAAATATTTCTGTTTGGGAAGTGATTTTTATTTTTTTTCCCGATTTCAAAAACGGATTTATCGCTTTCCAAGAAATCCCCGGCGACTTCACAACCACATCGTACTCTTTTATTGGCTCTAAATAATTTTTTCCAAAATAGCACTCGACCTTTTTATCTTTTCCAATTGTTTTTTTGTTTTTTGTTTTTTGTTTTTTGTTTTCTAATCGGTCTGCCAATCCTAAAACTTTCTTGGGAAATAATCTTCTCAAGAATTTATAACTGTCAATTCCTTCCCTTCCCAAGCCAAGAATTAAAATCTTCTTATTTTTTAATTCATCTAATTTCATTACTTTTTTATTATAATTTGTCATTCCTGCGGAGGCAGGAATCTCGTCTATTGCGATCGTGGATTCCCGCCTTCGCGGGAATGACAGAAGAGATCAGCATCTCTTATATTATACTAAAATTCTTATAAAAAAAGAAGGAACCTTTTTTAGATTCCTATTTGTATAAAGCTTGTTAAAGCTTTATTTTCTTTAAGTTTGAAAGTTCCATGTTTTCTCTCTCTAGTTAAAATTCTTTCAATACTTTTTTCTATGGCTTCAATAATCCTCTCGGGATTTATTTTTTTTCTAGGATTTCTTATTTCGTCTAATGTTTCTAAGTATTTTTCTCTTCTCATCATTTTTACCACCTACTCTATTTTTTATGGTGCTGATCCTCCTCTCATTTTCGTTTCTTCTATTTTATTATTATAGCTGCAGGAATATCTGTCTCCTCTATTACTTTATCACAATAGAAACACCTAATCCGCAACGGGTTCTTCCTAACAACAACAAATTTGGAAACAATTGGCTCTTCTAGAACATGAGAAATACAAGTTAAATTCGGACATTCTATAAGTCCCTCTATTTCTTCGGGCAATTCAACTTCGTATTTTTTTACAACCTTAGAATTTCTGATTAGATTTATTGTTGCATTCGGCGCGATTAAAGCAATTTTATCGGTTTCCTTTTTCTTCAATTCTTTCTCTTCTATCATTACAATATCTTTTCTTCCTAATTTTGGACTCGGAACATTTATAGCTGTTATTGCCGTAATATCCGCTCCTTTTTTTATTCCTAATATTTTCAATACATTTGAAGCTTGCCACGGAGCAATATGATCAAGAGTTGTTCCGTCTTCAATCGGTATTATTCTGTCTTTTTCTCCCATTTTTATCCCTCCTATTTTCTTTATACCACTTTTACCAAAATTCTGTCAAACTATTTCATTCCTTGAGGAAGTTTTTCTTTTAACGCTTTTAGCGCCCGGTGGATTTGAACTCTGATTGTTCCCTGATTTTTATCTAAAATTTCGGCAATTTCGCTGATTGAAAACCCTTCAAGATAATATAAAATAATTACTTCGCGATAACTTTCCTTGATTTTTTTTAAAGCTATTTGCAAAGTAAAAGAATCGTCTTTTAAATTAATCTGATCAACGAGATTATTCTTTTTGTCAACAATATCAATCGGAAAATTTTCCAAAGACACAATCGGCCGCGCGTTTCTACGGTAAAAATCAATAACCAAATTGCGCGCGGTTTGAAACAAAAAAGCTAATAAATTTTTAATTTCTTTTTGCTCGCTTTCTTCTTTGTCTTTTTCAACTTTTTCCAAAAATTTCAAAAAAACCTCCGAAGTTAAATCTTCGGCCTGCTCTTCAGAGGAAACTTTGAATAAAACAAAACGGTAGATTCTATCTACATAAATATCATAAACTTTTCCAAACGCCTCTTTGTCACCGTTTTGGATTTTTAAAACTAAATCATTTTCTATAGAAGTATCCATATCTCCTACTATTAAATAAAAAATAAAGCGAGGAAATGTAATTTTTAAGAGAATCTTGAGACAAAATTGCTTGGTCTTCCCCTTCTGATTTAGGAGGGGAAGAATTTTGCCGAAAGTTTAGCAAGTTTGTCGCTGGAAGCAAACTTGCGTCTCTTAAAAATTACATTCCGAGCGATTTTTATACGCTATGGCTTTTAAACACTTAAAACATAATTCATTCCGCCTAAATCTTTTATCTTCCCTTTTATTTCCATTAAAGTCAAAGTTGAATTAACTAATGAAGCGTCCATTTCGCAAAGCTTGATTAATTTGTCAATATGAATCGGCTCATTGGAAAGATGATTTAAAATTTTCTCTTCTTCAATTGTATCAGGAATAATTTCTTTGTCCACTTTAATTTTATTCTGGCTCGCGACAGAAGAATGCAAATTCAGTTCTTCTAAAATATCATCGGCGCAGGTCGCTGTCTTGGCTCCCATTTTAACCAGGTTGTTTGTTCCTTGTGAAACAGAAGAAAAAATATTCCCGGGCACGGAAAAAACTTCCCGATTTTGTTCTAAAGCGTAATTTGCCGTAATCAAAGCACCGCTTTTTTGGCTTGCTTCAATAACCAAAACTCCAAGCGACAATCCGCTGATCAAACGGTTGCGATTTGGAAAATGATGCTTTAAAGGAAAAGTTCCTACCGGATATTCTGAAACAATCATTCCACCGGAAGAAATTATTTCTTGGGAAAGATTCCAGTTTGTTGCCGGATGAATACTTTTTTGGTCAATGCCAGAACCCAAAACAGCAATTGTCCGCCCATTATTTTTTAAAGCCGTCCAATGCGACAAAGCGTCAATCCCAAGAGCCAATCCGCTGACAATTGTTATGCCGGTCCGCGCCAAATCGCTCACCAAAGAAGAGACAACTTGTTTTCCATAAGAAGAATATTTTCTCGCGCCAACAACAGCCAAAGAAAGCTCGTCCGATTTCTGGAAAGATCCCCTTACATACAAAATCGCCGGATGATTATAAATTTCTTTTAGTTGCTTTGGATATTTTGCCTCATTAGAAATAATAATTTCAATATTTTCCCTAGTGACTTTTTCCATTTCCTGGTCCGGATTTATTTTTTGGCGATGAGCGATAAAATCTTCAATGATTCTTTTTTCCAAACCGGCTTTTTCCAGTTCCAAAAAACCTGCCTGCCAGGCCTGCTCCATTGAGCCGAAATAATCAAGAAGCCGCTGAAATCGCTTTGGCCCGATTTGCGGAACTTGATTTATTGCGTTGTAATATTTTGTTTCCTGATTCATAAAGGGTTGATCCAGCTCCAGATTTTAAAAAAAGTATGATGAAAAAATAATTTAAAGTAAATTAAAATAGTTAAATTATAATAGATGACTTTTTGAAAATCTGGAGCTGGGGTTGACAAATTATCCGCTTTATGCTATAGTAATATAATTTGGATTAATCTTCAATATCCTGCTTAGGAGCGGCGAAAGCCATGCAATCCCTCCTAATAGTATGGTGATTAACCAGCGATTGAGATCAAATTCCCCTTGTGGGCAACGAGATCTTAAGCTCCTTGGTAGGATTTTGGAGGTTAGTTTTTAGTTTAAAAAATAGTTCTTTTAAAATTAAAATCTTATGGGCAATAATACGAATGTTAGATTTACGATTCAAGAATTTTTAGCGTTTGAATTACTGCTCATAAGAAGCAGAAAAAATAGGAGGTGAAAACAAAAAAAATGGCAGAATTAAAGAATGTTAAAAGGTATTTTGAAACTATTGGGTTAAAAGAGCAATATGTTTTTTTAACTAAACAGGCAGTGGAACAACATATATCACAAATTAGCAAGATTGCCGATTTTGACGAAAAAGACAAAAGGGAAATGTCTATTGAAGCCGATGAACTGATGAAGAAAGCATCTCCAAAAATAATAGAAGAAGCCGAGAAGATTTATACCGAGTTGTTTTCAGATGAAGAAATCAGCGAGCTTATTGCTATTTCTTTGAGTCCAGTGGCTATCCGTTCCCGTGAACTTCAGCCGGAGATTTTCAAAAGAATTGTGTCAATCAGTGATAACATTATCCAAGAGGAACTAAAAGAGTATTTTGATGACTAAAAAAATAAAAACTTTGGAGCCGAGAGAGTCAACGCATTCTTGATGACAGCTCTTTTTTTTATTCCAAAAACTTTCATTTCATTCCCACGGACTAGTCCGTGGGAATGTTTTTATATTTTTACTTTAAAATAACAATTAATTTCTACAAGTTTCTATAAGTTTCAAATAGTTTCACAATCCGATTTAAAAATCTCCCCAACCCCCTTTAAAAAAAGGGGAATAATTTTATTCGCATCATAGCGTCACATTTCCTCCGGCGCTTTAATTCCCAAAAGTCCCAGACCGTTTTTTAAAACTGTCGCTGCGGCAAAAATTAAATTCAATCGCGCCAAACGCAATTCTTTTTCCGCTTTTAAGACCGGAATTTTTTGATAAAATAAATTAAACCGTCCAGCTAATTGGTAAAGATAATCAGCGATAATATTCGGATTGTATTCCTGGGCCGCTCTCTCTATTATTTCCGGAAAAAATAAAAGTTGTTTTAAAATAGATAATTCTAATTCGTTTTTTAATAAAGTTTGATTAAAAGATTTTGCTGAAGATTTATATTTTGCTTTTCTTAAAATACTTTTAATCCGCGCGTGGGTGTATTGCAAATAAGGCGCGCTGTCGCCTTGAAAGTTCAGCATTTTATTCCAGTCAAAAACAATATCAGTCAAACGATTTTGAGAAAGATCATTATATTTTATCGCGCCGATTCCGACAATTTTCGCGATTTTTTCTTTTTCCGCTTTTGAAAGTTTTGGATTTTTTTCTTCAACCGCTTTCCGCGCCAATTTTACCGCTTTTTCAATTAAACTTTCTAAAGGAACTGTTTCGCCTTTTCGCGTGGAAAGTTTTTTTCCGTTTTTTCCCAAAACCATTCCGAATTTTATATGTTTCATTTCAATATTTTTAGACCAATCCAATAATTCCAACGAAGCGAATAATTGCTGGAAATGAAGCGCTTGTTCATTGGAAACAACATATAAAATTTTATCCGGCTTGATTTTTTTCAAGCGGTATTTTATCGCCGCCAAATCAGTTGTCGCATACAAATAAGCGCCGTCTTTTTTCTTAATTAAAAACAACGGAAGATTATATTTATCCAAATTTATAATAATCGCGTCTTCGCTTTTGCGGGCGATTTTTTTCTTTAAGCATTCATTCACAATTTGCTCAAGCATATTATCATAAAAACTTTCACCTAAAACATAATCAAATTTAATTCCCAGAATTTTATAAATTTTATCAAATTCTTTCAAGCTTTCTTCAACCAAGAATTTCCAAATTTTCATATTTTCTTTATTTTTATCCTGCAGTTTTTTTGTTTCTTTTCTGGCAAATTCTTCCAGCTCTTTATTTTCCTCCGCCTCTTTATGAAATTTTACATAAAGTTTTGTCATTTCTTCAATCGGGTTCTGGTTGATTTTTTTCTTGTCTCCCCAATTTTTATAAGCGTAAATCAGTTTTCCGAACTGAGTCCCCCAGTCGCCGATGTGATTGTCGCTGATTGTTTTATATCCCAAAAATTTATAGATATTGTAAAGCGACTGGCCGATTATTGTTGAACGCAGATGCCCGACATGCATTGGCTTGGCAATATTCGGCGCTGAATAGTCAACAATAATTGTTTTGCCTTTTCCAGAATTAGAAGAGCCGAATTTTTCTCCTTGTTTTAAAATTTCCAAAAGATTTTTTTGGAGAAATTTTGTTGACAAAGTAAAATTAATAAATCCCGGTTTAATAATTTCTATTTTTTCAAAAATTTCCGAATGAAAATTTTTGTCTTTTTTAATTTTCTGAATTAAAAAATCTCCGACTTCCATCGGATTTTTTTTCGCTTCTTTTCCCAGAACCATTGCCGCGTTAGTCGCGTAATCGCCGAATTGAAAATCCCTTGAATGCTCAACAGTAAATTTCGGAAGTTTTTTCAGCTTATACTTTTTCTGAATTTTCTTGGCTGATTTTCCTATTAAATTTTCTAATTTATTTTTCAGCATCTAAATAAACTATTATTATAAATAAAGTGAGGAAAATAATTTTTAAAAGCAATCTTGAGCCGAGCGGGCATGGTTTGAGCGATAGCGAAAGAGTGAGGCGAGAGTTTGAGTGAACGAGCTCGCTGGGCGAGTGAGCGTCTTTTAAAAATTGTTTTCCGAACGACTTTCTTATTAAACATTTTTAAACCATTTCGCCGTCCTCTCTAATCCTTCATCCAATTCAACTTTATTTTTCCATCCTAAAACTTTTTTTGCTTTTTGGCAGTCAAGGCAGCTTCTTTTTTGCTCGCCTTTTTTTGCCGGACCGTATTTTTTTCGAATCTTACCATCAAAAGTTTTATTTATTTTCTGGAACAATTGATTGACTGAAGTTTCTTTGCCAGTTCCGATATTGAAAACTCCTTTAACATTTTTTTGAAGAGACAAAATATTTGCTTCAACAACATCATCAACAAAAACATAATCTCTTGTCTGTTGTCCGTTGCCGTAAATAACCGGTTTGTTTTTTGATAAAATTTGATCGCAGAAAATCGCCACCACTCCGGCTTCGCCTTTTGAATTCTGCCTCGGCCCATAAACATTTGCGTATCGCAAAGAAACAAAATCCAAACCGAAAACTTTTTGATAATAATCAAGATAATGTTCAAAACTTAATTTCGCAATTCCATAAGGAGACATTGGACGGGCAGGAAATTTTTCCGAAGTTGGAATAGTTTTCGTATCGCCGTAAATCGCTCCGCCAGTTGAAGAAAAAATAAATTTTGCCCCCTTCCAATTTGGGAGGGGGTTGCTCTGAATAAAACACTGAATTAAATTTAAACCGCCCAAAATATTAATCTTGGCGTCCTCAACCGGATCGTCAACTGACTTTCTTAAATTTATTTGAGCCGCTAAATGAAAAACATCCCTTGGCTTTTCTTTTTCAAAAACATTTGTCAGGGCTTTTTTATTCCTGATATCAGCTTTATAAAATTTTGCTTGGGGATTGAGATTTTTTCTTTTGCCGCTTGATAAATTATCTACCACTACTACTTTGTATCCTTCCTGAATTAATCTATCAGCCAAATGCGACCCGATAAATCCCGCCCCGCCGGTAATTAAAATTGTTTGTTTATTCATTTTGTTTATTTTTAATCTCTAAAATCTCTCTCGGTTTTGCGCCATTGGAAGGGCCGATAACTCCTTGTTCTTCCAAAAGATCCAAAAGCCGCGCCGCCCGGGCGTATCCGATTCTAAGCCGCCTTTGAAGTAAAGAAGCCGAAGCTTTGCCGGCAGCAATGACAACTTCTTTGGCGTCTTCGTAAAGTTCATCGTCAATTATTTCGTTTGATACCGGAATGCCGTTTTCAGAAATTTCTTCGGTAATTTTTTCAGGAATTTCTTCAATTTCGTCTTCAAAGGACTGGTCCCTAATAAAATCAACGACTCGCTTAACTTCTTCCTCGGAAATATAAGCGCCTTGAATTCTTTTTGGCTTGGAAAGATCAGCCGATTGATAAAGCATATCTCCATGTCCCAAAAGTTTTTCCGCTCCGGCCATATCTAAAATTGTCCTTGAATCAATTAAGCTGGCACATTCAAAAGCGATTCTGCTGGTAATGTTTGCTTTAATCAAACCGGTCAAAACTTCCACTGAAGGCCGCTGAGTTGAAACAACCAAATGAATGCCGGTCGCCCGCGCCATTTGCGCCAGGCGGACAATTGACGCTTCCATTTCCCGTCCATGGGTCGCCATCAAATCAGCCAGCTCGTCAATAACAATAACAATATACGGAAGTTTTTTATAATCGCCTTTTACATTTTTCTTTAAAACTTTTTGATTGTAAGAAATAATATCGCGTGAAGCGGTCTCGGAAAAAGAATCATAGCGCCGTTCCATTTCAGTAATTGCCCAGACCAAAGAATTAATCGCTTTGTCCGGCTTAATAATTACCGGGGATAAAAGATGCGGAATTCCATTATAAAGAACAAGTTCAACTCTTTTCGGATCAATCAAAATCAATTTTAAATCGCGCGGCGTGTTTCTGAAAAGCAAACTCAAAATTAAATTATTAATATAAATTGTTTTTCCGCTGCCGGTCGCGCCGGCAACTAAAAGATGCGGCATTTTCGCCAAGTCAACGATAACCGATTCTCCGGATGTTCCTTTTCCGAGAGGAAAGGCGAGCGTGGAAAAATTTTTCTTCAATTGTTCGCTTTCCAATAAATTTTTTAAACGGACAATCGCCGCTGATTTGTTTGGAATTTCAATTCCCACTAATGACTTGCCGGGAATCGGCGCTTCAATTCTTATCGGATGCGCCGCCAGAGCCAAAGCCAAATCATTCTGCAATCCGGTAATTTTGCTTAGTTTCACTCCGCTTGTCGGGCGAAAAGTGTATTGAGTGACTGTCGGACCAATATTAACTTCTCCCATTTCAATTTCAATTCCGAAATTTTCCAAGGTCTTCTGGATAATTTCAGTATTGACTTTAATATTTCCGCTGGTCGGCTTTTCAATTCCGCCATCCAAAAGATCTATCGGCGGAAGCTTGTAGTCAGCTTTTTTTTCTTCGGGAACAACAAATTCTTCTTCAAGATTTTCTTCTTCAGGCAGATTTTCCTCTTCTTCAAGATTTTCCGAAGAAATCGGTTTGATTTTAAAATTCGGTTTGATTTTTTTCATAATTTTTTTCCATCCAGATATGTGTTCTGGTTCTAAATTATTCTGTTCTCTTAGATCTTCAATTTTTTCTTCGTTTTCTTCGGCAGAATTCTCATCTTCGTTGTTTTCAAAAGCAATTTTTCTTGTTTTGAAAAACGGCAAGCGGTTCAAAAAACTTCTAAATCCGCTTGTCAGATTTTTTAAAGAAATGTTAAAAGTAATCAAAATCGCAATAATATTTACAGCGAAAAGGACAACTAACGATGCCCAGCGGCCCAAAAGTTTTATCAAAGGAAAAGAAAAAACTAATCCTAAGTAACCTCCGCCCTGCCCGGCAGAAGCGCGGGAAATCATTTCCTCCGGAGGGAAAAAAATATTTCCCAAAGCAAGAAAACTAAGGACAAAAAGAATAATTCCGATTAGAACAGCTTTTTGGCTAAAAAAATCCTCAGGAATTTCTGGCTCTTTTTTTGTTTTTAAAAAAGTCCAGCCGATTAAAATTAAAATAATCGGCGCGAGAAAAAATCCCCAGCCAAAAAGAGAACGGATTATTTTGAAAAAGCTTTCGCCCAAACCGCCGGCAATTCCCAAAAAACTCAAAAAGACGACTAATGACAAAGCAAAGCAAAAAAGCGCCGCAATATCTCCTTTTGTTTCTGGATTCAAACATGGAGTTTTTTGCTTGCTATTCCTACCTCTTTTAAAATTTAAAAATTTCTTTTTCATTTTGATTTATTTAATGTTTATTTTAATATTCCTATTTCGCCAAACTCTCCGCTAATTTTTCTTTTATTTTCAAAAAGCTTTCTTTGCTTGGACATTCAATTTTAAATCCGGAAGCAAATTTGTGTCCGCCGCCGTTGAAAAGTTTTGCGATTTGGGAAACATCAACTCCTTTAAATTCCTCGCTTCGCAAACTTCCGCTAAGTTTTCCTTTTTCGTATTCAGTCAAAAGCAAAGAAAAACGCGCTTCCTTTGCCGTGCTGATAATATTGGAGATTCCAGACAAATCTTCCGGAGAAGCGCCGCATTCTTTTAAATCGTCATAAGTAATAATTGAAAAAGCCAAGCCGGTTTTCGGATCTTTTTGGATTCTTGACAATGCCCGCCCCCAGATTTTTAAAGTTGTTTCATTTTTGCTGCGAAAAATTTTCTTGGTAATTTTATTCAAGCGAGCTCCTCTTTTCATCAGCTCCGCGGAAATTTCCAATGTTTTGGAATTAGTATTAGAATGCTTGAACCCTCCGGTGTCACAAATAATTCCGGTTAAAAGGCAAGTGGCAATATCTTTGTTGATTTTGATATCCAAATCTTCAAACAAATTAAAAATAATTTCTGAAGCGGATGATGCCCCTACTTCTATTATACTCAATTTTGCTTCCGGGCGCACTACCGGATGATGGTCAACCGCCAAAGCGATATTTTCTTTTTTTAAATTTTTCAATCCGGTTCGATATATCTCCGAACAATCAACTAAAATAATTGAATATCTATTCTCTGAATTTTTAATAAATTCATCAACGATTTTCGGATCGTTTTTTATTTTTTCAATATCCGGCAGGAAATTAAACTTTTCCGGCAAAACATCAGCGCAAAAACCAATCGCTTTTTTGCCCTGTTTTTCCAAGGCGATTTTCATCGCTAAAACAGAACCGAGCGCGTCGCCGTCCGGCCTTTCATGGCAAATAATTAAAAAATTATCATTCTCTTTGATTATTCTTTTTACTTTTTCTACTTTCATCTTATTTTAAAAATATGTTTTAACTTAAAATTCAAAGCTGAAAAATATAGATATTTTTCGTGGAACTTTTATGTCAGTTTCGCGAAAAATTTTCTATGTTTTTCAGCGATTTAAGCAATCCCAAAAATTAACAGTGATCAAAAACTTCAAATTCAATTCTTGGCACTTGCCGCATTTTTAATTTCTTGTTCAATATCTGCTGAATTCCCCAAATATTTTTATTCAGCTTTTCAAAAACTTCTTCGGTTTTCTCGAGAGGAAGAACACTGATAAAGATTTTACTATACCCTAAATCATCTGGCGTGTCAACCTTAATCACCGTCGCCAAAATTTCTTTTTCAAGATCTATTTCTTCAAAAATAATCTTGCCGACTTCTTGCTTAAGAAGTTTATTTATTTTTAAGATACGATCGTTCATATTATTTTATTCCAAGAAGGCGGCATTATATAATGCCGCCTCTGGATAATATTAGGTTAATCTTGTAAATTTTTTAATTATTTTAACTCCACTGTTGCTCCGGCTTCTTCAAGTTTTTTCTTAAGTTCTTCAGCGTCTTTCTTCGGCGCTTTTTCCTTAATTACTTTTGGAGCGCCATCAACCATATCTTTCGCTTCTTTTAACCCTTTGCCGGTCACTTCCCTGACAATTTTAATCACCGAAATTTTGGAATCGCCGGCCGCTTTAAGCTCAATATCAAATTCGGATTTTTCTTCAGCTGCTCCGGCATCGCCGGCCGCCGCTCCTTGAGCTGATCCGGCCGCCGCCATAGCAACAGGCGCCGCCGCTGAAACACCGAATTTTTCTTCCAAAACTTTTACTAATTCTGAAAGTTCTAAAACGGTTAATTCCTCAATTTGTTTTACCAAATCTTTGAATTTAGCCGGAACTTTTACTTCCTTCTTCCCCTTGTCCGCAACATCGGCGGATTCTTTTTTAACTTCTTCTTTAGGTTCCTCTTTTTTTTCTTCACTCATATTATTTTTTTAATTATAAATTATTTATATTAAATTCGACTTTATTTTATTCGCAGGCAATATTCGCAAATGTCGCCTTCTTTATTTTAGAAATTATTTTATTATCGTCATTGCGAGTGGAGTAGCAACGAAGCGTGGCAATCCCAGATTTTTTAAAGAAAGTTTATCTTAATAGCACGGGATTGCTTCGTCATTCACTTCGCTACGCTTCATTCATTCCTCGCAATGACAGTAAGGAAAGAACGAAATTGTTTCGTCGTTTCTTCTCATAATAACGAATACAAAGAAAAATTTGTCTTTTTTCCGCTTAACCAAGCCATTTTTAGCTATTGACAAGTCCTTTGAAATATGGTATAATGTTGTATTAAGATAAAAAAATAATTTTTATCTTATGTAACCGCTATAATTTAGAAATAAATTTCAGGCGGGTTCCGAATAATTTCGGAATTAAAACAGTTCTTTAAAAAATTCTTTTCGTCTCTTTAAAGGAGAGAAAATGTTTTCTCTTTTTAGAAGAGGTGAAAAGAAAAAAAATGAGAAAAGAAATTGTTGCTATTGTCATATTGGTTATAATAGTAATTGCACAAACGGCAGCGATTATTTCACAAAACGAAAAGTACAACGAGCTAACCGAGGAACACAACAAGGCAGTGGAAACAATAGCGGATCTAAAAAATCCGACAGAGATTAAAGCCCTGAAAGCAGAAGTTCAGGGGAAAAATGCAACAACAATAAAAAAATTAACATTAGGACTCATGGACAATGGTCAGTTTGTGCTCGTTAATATAACGACTACAGACGGAAAAGTCACGGAGTTCGGTAGGGGTGGAGTAATAAAGCTTATTAATTGAAATCTTAAAAAATTTCAAAAAATAACAAAACTTTACCCTTCTTTTTTTTATTCAATTTTCCAATTATTGAAATTCCAATCTTATTTTTTCCCATCTTTAATG
>DAOWLE010000040.1 GCA_030643545.1 bacterium
CTTTAATAATATATTTATTGCTTCTTTTATTTTTCTTTCTTGTCTTTTTTCCATAAGCGCATTTGCCCCAGGGCGTTTTTGGATATTTCAATCCGGTTGTTGTCCGTCCTTCGCCGCCGCCGTGCGGATGGGCGTTTGGCGCCATTGCTGTTCCTCGGACAGTCGGACGAATTCCCAGCCAGCGTTTTCGCCCGGCCTTGCCGATTCTCTGCGCTGAATGTTCAAGATTGCTCACTTGTCCAATTGTCGCCAAGCAATCTTCCGGAATTATTCTTATCTCACTTGAAGGAAGAGTAATCTGGGCAAATCCTTTTTCCTTGGCTCCTAAAGTTATATAAGAACCGGCGCTTTTTGCCAATTGTCCGCCCTTGCCGGGAATCATTTCAATATTATGAATCATCGTTCCTACCCGAATATTTTTAAGCGGCATTCTGTTTCCAATTTTAAAAGAAATCTTTTTCTGTGAAGCCATTATTTTGTCTCCGACTTTTAAATTATCCGGAGATAAAATATATGAATGCTTGCCGTCTTCATAACAAATCAAAGCTAAAAAAGCCGAACGATTCGGATCATATTCAATTGTTTCAACTTTCGCCGGAATATCAAAACGGTTTTGTTTAAAATCAACAATTCTTAGTTTTCTCTTATGCCCGCCTCCCTTATGCCGAACGCTCACTTTTCCATTTGCCCGTCCAGCATTGGATTTTTTACCGGTTGTTAATTTCTTAAACGGCTTTTTTGTTGTCAGAACTTTTTTATATTCAACCACCGACATTTTCCTGCGAGTTGAAGTTGTTGGCTTGTATATTTTTATCATAGTATTATTTTCTATTTTTTATATAAATTTCCCCTGTCATTCCCGCGAAGGCGGGAATCCAGTATTTCAAATTTAATTCTGGATTCCCAATCAAGTTGGGAATGACAGAAAAAAATTAAGCTTTGATAATCTCAATCTTATCTCCTTCTGCAAGCGCGACAATCGCTTTTTTAAATCCCGGCTTTAATCCGATTGTTCTTCCCAAGCGGCGCGGTTTTGGATGAATGTTGATTATATTAACGCCAATCACCTGTACATCATACATTTTTTCAATCGCTTTTTTCACTTTAATTTTATTAGCTTTTTTATCAACTTTAAAAATATATTTATTCTGTTTGGCTAAATCAGTCGCTTTCTCGGTAACCCAAGGGCTTTTCAAAAATTTGTCAATCAAAATTTTCTCTTTCGTTTTTTTTCGAAGAGCTGGCTTTAAAATTTCTTTCTTTGCTGGCTTTACTGGTTTTTTAACTATCTTTTCTTTTTTAACCTTCTTAACTTCCTTTTTCTTGGCTGGCTTTTCTTTTTTTACCGATTTTCCTTTTTTTTCAGCTGGTTTTTTAAATTTATCAAATAAACCCATAGTTTTATTACAAATTAATTTTTAATAAAAGTTTCTTTTATCACATCAATCCCCTCTTTCGGCATTATCAAATATTTATAATTCAATAAATCTAAAACATTCAAATCTTTCGCCTGAACTATTTTCACTTTTTGAATATTCTTCGCCGCTCTTGTTATATCTACATCTTTTTTGGACAAAGCAACCAAAACACTTTCTTCTTTTCTTTTTTTCAAATTAGTTTTTGTATCTTGTATCTTGTCTCTTGTATCTTGTATAATTTTTATCATTTCTTTTGTCTTCGGTTTTTCAATTTTCAATCCATCTAAAACAATCATTTCTTTATCTTCAACTTTTGACGAAAGAACCATAAACAAAGCTTTTCGCCGCATTTTTTTGTTAATTTTCTTTTTAAAATTTCTGTCTTTTGTCGGACCAAAAGTCACTCCGCCACCTTTCCAAATCGGACTACGAATTGATCCGTGCCTTGCCCGTCCGGTTCCTTTCTGCTTCCATGGCTTTCGTCCTCCGCCGCGAACTTCGCTTTTGTCTTTCGTATGGGCAATCACTTGGCGCTGGTTTGACATTTGGGCAAGAACAATCTGATGAACCAAATCAGAATTCATTTTAACATCAAAAATCTCCGAAGGCAACTCGGCTTTTCCAGATTCTTTTCCATTTTGAGTATAGGTGGAAATTTTCATTGTTGTATTATTTCTGTCATTCCCGCGTAGGCGGGAATCCAGTATTTCAATAATATTTTCTATTATCGTAGATTCCTACCTTCCTGCCCGCAATTACTATAGCGTTGTAGGCGGACACAGGAATGATAGATAAAAAGATTTTTAAAATATACAGCTTCTATTGACGAAATTTTAATAATATGATAAGTTTATTTTGGAGGCAAAAAATGGAAATATTTTGGGTCTATAAAGTATTTTTTTCAGACAATATAATAGGATACCAAATAAATTACAAACAATCCGCCGAAAGACACGCCAGCGTAACTAATTTATCGATTATAGCAGAAATTTTAAGAGAAAAAGATGGGTTTGGCATAATATTCAAACCACCGTATGATTTTGAAAAACCATCAAAACAAGCTCCTGGGCGAAGATGCGTTCGATTAAATGAAAAGGAAATCGATGAACTGTGGGAAATGGTTGGCGAAGATGATACAGAATTTCAAAAAAGAATTGAAAAAGAACAAGAATAAAAAATGAAATATGCATCATCTCATCGCATTTGATGCTTTTTTTTTATTTAGAAATTTCAGAGAACCGTTTGAAAATTAAGTCATTGTCCGCTTTCTGCGGATCCGCCGTAGGCGGAAAAATTTTCAGAGAATTACCCCACCTAACCTCCCCTAATTTAGGGGAAGAATAATTAATTTTCGCTTTTCACTTCAATCAACGTTCCTTTATGTCCCGGAACTGCTCCTTTAATTGCCAATAAATTATTTTCTTTATCAACTTTTACGATTTTCAATCCGCGGACTGTCACTCTGTCCGAACCCATTCTGCCGGGCATTTTTTGCCCTCTGTTAACCCGCGCTTTGTTAGTGTCGCCGATTGATCCGCCGGCGCGATGAGTATGTTTTGTTCCATGAGTTGCCGGCGCTCCGTGAAATCCGTATCGTTTTACTACTCCTTGAAATCCTTTTCCTTTGGAAATTCCAGAAACTTTAACTTCATCGCCTTCTTCAAAAACATCAACTTTAATCTCATCACCAATTTTATAATCTTGTTTTTTGTCTTGTTCTTTATTTCTTGTTTTTTGTTGATTATCTCTAAATTCTTTCAAATATCTAAATTGTAATTTCTCGTCTTTAGTTTTCACATCTTGATCTATCTTTTTGTTTTTTGTTTTTTGTTTTTTGTTTTTTTCCTCATATCCAACTTGAACCGCTTTATAGCCGTCTTTTTCTTCTGTCCTTATCTGCGTAATTATATTTGGCTTTGCTTCAATAATAGTTACTGGAGTAACATTTCCCTTTTCGTCAAAAACCTGCGAAGCGCCATTTTTTGTTCCAAGAATAAATTTCATAAAATATTTTCCAATCAAAAACTGGGCGATAACCCAGTCCTTTAAATATTATAGACCAAGTTTAATTTTTAAATTAATATTTATTTATTTTTATTTTCTTCATAAAAATACAAAACAAAAAACACAAAACCCAAAAATACAAATAAAAAAATTAAAAAAATAAGTTTTTGATTATACTTTTGGATTTTTTGTTTTGGATTTTGGATTAGCTTGCTCTATATCATCTTAATTTCAACATCAACTCCAGCCGGCAAATTTAATTTTGTCAGAGCGTCAATAATTTTCGGGCCTGGCTCCAGAATATCAATCAAGCGCTTATGAGTCCGCATTTCAAACTGCTCCCGCGAATCTTTATGAACAAAAGTTGAACGGTTGACCGTGTATTTGCTTATTTCTGTCGGCAAAGGCACCGGTCCCAAAATTTCAACTCCGCTCCTTAGCGCAGTTTCAATAATTTGCTTAGCCGCCTGATCAATCAGCCGATGATCATACGCCTTAATTTTTATTCTAATCTTTTGTTTAATTTCTTCTTCTTCGGTTTTTTTCATTTTTTTATAGAACTTTTAAAATAGGTTTATGAATCAAGATTTACGATTTACAAATTATTAATTCATAAATCTTAAATCATAAATCAGTAATCAATTAAACCTTGGCGAGAATTGCCAAGGTTTAATTGATTTTATTCTATTTAATTATTTTTGTCACCACTCCGGCTCCAACCGTTCGGCTTCCTTCGCGAATGGCAAATCTCATTTCCTGTTCCATAGCTACCGGTGTTTGAAGCTTGACAGTAACTTTAGTCGTGTCTCCGGGCATAACCATTTCTGTTCCTTCTGGAAGTGTTACCTCGCCAGTTACATCAGTTGTTCTTACATAAAATTGAGGTTTATATCCGGTGAAAAACGGTGTGTGCCGTCCGCCTTCTTCTTTTGTTAAAACATAAACTTCGCCTTCAAATTCAGTATGCGGAGTAATTGAACCCGGTTTTGCCAAAACAGTTCCGCGCAAAACTTCTTCTTTTTTAAGTCCGCGCAAAAGAATTCCCGCATTGTCTCCAGCTTCGCCTCTGTCCAAAGATTTATTAAACATTTCAATGCCGGTAATCACTGTCTTTTTTGTGTCGCCTAAACCAACCAATTCCACTTCATCGTTAATATTAACAATTCCTCTTTCAATCCTGCCGGTTGCCACTGTTCCCCGCCCCTCAATGGAAAAAACATCTTCAACTGGAATTAAAAACGGTTTTTCAGTATCTCTGACTGGATCCTCAATATACTCGTCAAGAGCTTTCATTAATTCAAGAATCGGCTTGCAGGCCTCGCAATCTTTGTCTTCGCATTCAAGCGCTTTAATCGCCGAACCTTTAATAACCGGAGTTTTTTCTCCGTCAAATTCATATTTTGTCAAAAGCTCCCTGATTTCTTCTTCCACCAATGAAATTAATTCGGGATCGTCAACTTGATCAGTTTTGTTCAAAAAGACAACAATTCTCGGCACACCGACTTGGCGAGCCAAAAGAATATGCTCTCTTGTCTGAGGCATTGCTCCGTCAGCTGCGGAAACAACTAAAATCGCGCCGTCCATCTGAGCCGCACCAGTAATCATATTTTTAACATAATCAGCATGGCCGGGACAGTCAATGTGAGCGTAATGCCGCTTGTCTGTTTCGTATTCAACATGAGCGGTAGCAATAGTAATTCCGCGCTCTTTTTCTTCCGGAGCATTATCAATTTGATCAACGGATTTGCTTTGAGCAGTCATTCCAGCCAAATTAAGGCACTTAAGAATAGCCGCGGTTAAAGCTGTTTTGCCATGATCAACATGGCCGATTGTACCAACATTAAGATGTGGTTTTGTTCGTTCAAATTTTTCTGTCATTTTTTTCTCCTTTTTATTCTTAGAAGTCTGATATTTTTTCAAACAAATCTAAGAGTTAATTAAAACTTATAAAATTTATTGAGTAGCTTTTTAATTTTTCGTTTTATAATACTATTATATCAAAAACAGTTTTAAAAGCAAGAGGGAAAACAAAATATTTGTGGATAAATCAATTTCAGGCCTATTCCTATTTTACAGCATCTATGTTTTTATGTCAAGGGATTAATTTATTTTGCGCTTATTTCTTCGCAATCCTCTATCATATCCTCGGGAAAATTGTATTTTGCCATTTCTTCACAGGAAATTATGCCTTGTCCGTCAAAAACTAATTCCCAATTGTCATAAACCTTTGCCGCCAAAAATATAAGACTATCGCCAAAACCTTCAACAGATTTATCTAATATCTGAACCGTTCCTCTGAGATGATTTTCTGTTTCTTTATTAATATCAATCTTTACCGCAGAAATTTTTGTACTATATTTTTCGGCAAAAAGCCGTTTTATCGCCTCGTCTCTGGAAATTATTGGTTCAATTTCATCACCGCCTTTTCCGCATTTGATTTTTACATCTCTTTTGTCAGGTTCAGGAGGAATCCACTGATCTTCCGCTTCTTCATATCCGGCAACTCCTTCAGTAATTAAACAAACAGTTTGTTCTTTTTTATAACCGGCTGCTCCGCTTATAGTTCCCGAGGAAATATTCTGAAGATTTATTTCAAAATTATTATCTTGAAAAAACACTTCAATTTTTTCATAATTCTCTGTTGGTATTCCCTTAACTTCAAATCCTTTTCCTTGAATTGCAACTTCTTCAATTTTCTGATTTTTTTCAACATTCCATTTAAATTCTATATCTTCAATTTCTGAAAAATCTATTTTGGTTTTTTCTTTGAGATTTTCCAAAAGAATGACAATTTCATCTTTAGTTTCTTTGGAAACATCTGAATTTCCCTCATTATTCTTGCTGGAAAATGCCAAAGCGCCGATCAGCAAACCAATAATAAACGCCGCGATTAAAATAAATAAATTTTTGTTCATCATATTTTTATTTTTTTATTAATTTTTATTAAAACTGATAACATCCTCCTCCCTCCATTCGACTTTTAAAATTTACTTTCTTATTTCATTTTTATTATACCAGAAAATGGCGGAATGTCAACCCCGTTCCTAATTTCGCAATACCGTCTGTTACAATTCAATTACCCGAAGTTATTCTGGTTATTCTTTTGTATTATACTGTCTTATGAAATTAGGAACGGGGTCAAATTTTAAAAATAAAAAAAGAAGCCATTAATAATGGCTTTGATTTTAGGTTTTCATTTTAATAAAAATATTTTCTTTTTCCTCCTTCTCATTCATCGATTACCCAAGGTTTTCGCTAACACTTAGATTTTTAATTCCTATTCTATTGTAAAAGTGTTGTATTAAATTTATTCAAATCTAAAACTGTCAATCATTTTTTGATCATAAGATTGATGTGGTTGTAAATGTGGATTAGTTTGGAATGTAGACTCTTGGCCAAGCTTAACCGACATAACTTTATTTTCTTCGGGAAAGTACAAAACTTTATGCCTTGCTGTCCATGCTTCAGCGCAGGATGTGGTTCCCAATGTTGTTTCTCTATTATCTCCTTCTCCTCTGATATGAATATCATAAGCATAAGCGCCTAATTGCTGATAATCTGTTTCCCAAAGTTTTTTGTCTTCCGCGCGACATCCTGAACCATAATTTTCTTTTATAAATTTATCTAATTCATCTTCGTTTTTCACAGTTTTTATCACAATAGCCCAACCCAACCGGGGCTTAAATCCTCTAGGCCCTTTTTCATTTCTAAGTAATTCTAAAGAATATATGATTTTCTTACATTCTCCCACATGTCTATGTAATTCATTATCATATTTAGATAAATAATAATATTCCTGCGAAATATAAACTACTCCGTTTTCATTATCTTCAAATACTTTCACCGGAACCTGAATTACTTTTTTGGGATCGCAGCTATACAAACCATATACTTTTTTGTTAGGAATATCTATTGAAAAACCCAATTCATCATTAATATATTTATTCCAGATTACTTCTGGTAAAACACCCTCTTGTAATTCTTCTTTTTTTGTTTCTATTCCTGTTTCTTTTTCTGATTGTTTTTCTTCTTCTGTTACTGGCTCTGTGATATGGTTGGCCTCTATTTTGGTCATATAGTCATAACTCCAGATTATTACCCCAATCAAAGCTAAAATCGTTGCGATTAAAATAAATAAATTTTTATTCATCATATTTTTATTTTTTTTATTAATTTTTATTAACATTGACAACACCCCTCCATTCGACTTTTAAAATTATTTTCTAATTCTATTTTTATCATACCGGAAAATAGTGAAATGTCAACCCCGCTCTAATCCTATCGCAGGATTTATTATAACAGAATTATAGAGCCGTAAGGCGGCTTCGCTTTGACTTATTGATAAATGAAAATCAAATTATATTTTGGGATTAGGACGGGGTCAAATTTTAAAATTAAAAAAAATAAAGCCATTTGAAAATGGCTTTTTACTTTTTTATTTTTAATAGTTCTCGCAATTCAGGAAAAGACATTTTGTTATATCCAACTTGCAAAACAAACTCCTGTCTTTCGAAATCAATTTTTTCTCTTTCTTCTCTGCTCATATTTTCTGTAAAGTATAGACCCGCTCGTAAAAGAATTTCGTCTATCAATTCAAACTTCTCTTTGAACGGTGAATAATCAACTGCCATATTCCCGTCTTCTAATAATTCAAACAAGTCGTCTTGTCTCCAACAAGGAACCGAGAATACCAACACTTTTATTACTTCTCTCGGAATAATATAATGAGCAATATTGGGCGGAATAATCGCTATCATTCCATTTTTTATTTCGTATGTTTCTTCACCTATAATCAATCTTCCGCTTCCTTTTTCAATAACATAAAACTCTGTTGTCTCTTTGTGGAAATGCGGCGAGGTTGAACTTTCTATCATAACAATAGACACATTTCCTTGTTTAAAATCTTCTTCTGTAGACAAAACCTGAGTTTCTCCGCAAGTACCTTTTACTATTGGAATTTCTTTCAAATACTTTACAATTCCATTCTTCTTTTCTATCATTTTTTTTCCTCCTGCCTATTTTTAGGCATCTTTAACTTATCACATAAAACTCCGCCTGTCAATCTTTCTATTTAAATTTCTATCTAAATTTCTTCATAAAAAAAATCAGCTTAATTCTGAAAAATTAAGCCGATTTAAAATATAATATTTTCTACATTTTTTTATTTTTGGCTTTTTGAGAACACTTTTTTAATTCTGAATAAAGTTTATCAAACTGATCTTTTTTTATTTCTATAAGTCCTCCCTTCTGTCGCATTTTGTCTTTCGGTTTTTTAAGCACTTTCCTTATTGTATTCAGCGAAACTCCATCTCGCGAATTTACCCTTTCGTTTTTACCCAAATTTATTTTTACATGATAAGGAAACTTCTTTTCTTCTCCTTTATCTGTGCTATAACATTTATCTTGAATAGTAATAACTTTAAAAGGTGCTTGAACTGTTCCTTTGGCAAAAATAGCTTTCGCTCCTATTTTGCCTTTATTTTTGTGGCCTGTTTCATAAAGAAAAAATCCATCACATTTAATAAAGTGCTTGGCGGCTCGTTTTTGCCCCTCAGCAAATTCTGTTCTTTCTTCGTCGTCTAAACCTTCTTCTTGACCGCCAGGCGGCCAAACTGTTTTAATATAATAAGCCATATTTTTTATTTTTGCGGGAACGAATTTGTAATCAGTTCCTTTTGTTTTGATAAATTAAAAATTTTTAAAAACAAAATACAAATTAATTTCTGTATTAAAACTGCATATACTCAATATTTTATTTAAATTCCTTAAAAAATCTATAATTATCTTCAGGAATAGTATTTTCAATTGTCGTATAAACATCTTGCATTACTACAACTCGAGATAAATCTCCTGGATAATAAACAACCATAGTTTTAGATTTTCCTGGTTTAATATTACTTACATTAATAGACAACCTTCCCCAACTAGCATCTTCCCCATCACTTCCAACAGGATGTTTAATGTTCACTTTAATTGTAAGCAAATCTAAAGAAATATCTGGATTATTATTCTTCACAGATAAATCAAGTTTAGTCCAAAAATGATTTTCTGTTTTTTCTGTATTTGGATTATAACGACTTTCCCAGCCCGTAGATGACCAATTATTAACAACAACTTCGTAGTTTTGTCTTGCATTAAGAATTTGTTGTATTGATAATTCTGATTTAACTTTTATTGGCTGCTCCTTTTCTGTCTTTTGTTGAATTTCATAAATTATTTTATCATCTATAATCATTCTTTCTAATTGCCAATTTCTAATATCACTATCATCTCCGCCAAGATATTTTAAGACAACATTCCAATTACTTCTTATCATTGCTCCAAAACTATTTTGCGAATCAACATAAGAAATAATTTCATATTTATTTGTTTCTTTTTCGTAAGCAACAACACCATCATTAGCCAATTCCCAAAGTCCTGGAAATTTAGCAGTTGAAGGAGATTTTAATGACTTTTTCACATATTCTTTAGCTTGAATAGAAGCCATGCTTGTGCTGGTATTTGTGTTATTATTCTCTGATGTTGAATCACATCCGCTAAAACTAATAACAACCAAAAAAAGAATTCCAATCAATATTATCTTGTTGTTTATTTTTGTTAATATGTTTTTCATAATCTAATTTTTATTGATTATATGTAATTGAGTAAATTTTAACTATTCAAATTTACTCTACATATAATCATTAACAATTAATATATCTTATCGGATATGAATCTCCTCTTTTAAAATATTTTACTAATGACATATCCAAATATTTTGTCCTTATATTTTTGTCTGCCATTTTTCCATTAAATTCATATCTTTTTTTACCATTATATATTTCTGAAAACTTCCAATTATTTGCTTTGTAGACTTCTTTTATAATTCCTTTATATACTGAAAAAACATATTTAGCACTCTTTGCTCTTTCTAAATTCAAGCGCCAAGCTTTTCTGGTCGCTTCATATAATTCTTTTTCACTCATATTTTCTTTGTATGTTCTATTTATTCTTATTAAAATTACTGAATCGTTAATTTTAACCATTCCTTTTTCATTTTTTAAATTTTGTAATTTATTTTTGTTTGTCATATTTTTAATCTTTTTCAGTACTATTTGTTATTTTCAATTTTCATATTTCATTTTAATCATATCAGGAAAATAGTGAAATGTCAAATAAAAAAACAGCTTAATTCTGAAAAATTAAACTGATTGAAAAATATAATATTTCTTATCTCTTTTCCACAATTCCATCAATAATATTTTGCGGGACTGGCGCGTAATGGTCAAATTCCATAGTGAAGGATCCGCGGCCTTGGGTCATTGAGCGAAGAGAAGTCGCATATCCGAACATTTCCGCCAAAGGAACTTTTCCGTTAATCACTTTGGTTTTTGCCACGCCTTCTCCACGATCTTCCATTTTTTCAACCTGTCCTCTTTTAGAACTTAAATCGCCGATTGCATCGCCCATAAATTTTTCCGGAACAACTATTTCAATTTTCATAACCGGCTCAAGAAGAATTAACCCGCTTCGTTTTGCCGCTTCGTGTAAAGCGGTTGAAGCGGCAATTTTAAAAGCGATTTCCGAAGAGTCAACTTCGTGAAAAGATCCATCGTAAAGAGTAGCTTTGAAATCCACCAAAGGATAGCCGGCTAAAATTCCTTTGTCTTTTGCTTCCTTAATTCCTTTTTCAACAGCCGGAATATATTCCTGAGGAATCGCGCCACCTTTAATCGCGTTAATAAATTCATATCCTTTGCCTCGCTCTTGCGGCTCAACCCTAATCCAAACATGCCCGTATTGTCCCCGACCGCCTGATTGTTTGATATATTTTCCCTCGGCTTCCGAAGAATTTTTAATTGTTTCCCGATAAGCGACTTGCGGCCGTCCGATATTCGCTTCAACTTTAAATTCCCTTAACATTCTATCAACAATAATTTCCAGATGCAGCTCGCCCATTCCAGCAATCAATGTCTGGTTGGTTTCTTGATCGCTCCTGATTTTGAAAGTCGGATCTTCATGAGCCAACTGGCGCAAAGCAATTCCCATTTTTTCCTGATCGGCTTTTGTCTTCGGCTCAATAGCGATTGAAATAACCGGCTCTGGAAAAGTAATCTTTTCCAAAACAATTAAATTATCTATATCACAGAGAGAATCGCCGGTAGTTGTTGATTTTAATCCAACCATCGCACCGATATCTCCGGCGTAAATTTCTTTGACTTCTTCGCGATGGTCAGCATGCATTCTTAAAATTCGCCCGATTCTTTCTTTTTTTCCGTTGCTGGCGTTTAAAACATAACTCCCCGCTTGAAGCGTTCCAGAATAAACACGGAAAAAAGTAAGCTGGCCGACAAAAGGATCAGTGGCAACTTTAAAAGCCAAAGCGGCAAAAGGAGCGTCGTCTTTTGCTTCGCGAGTAATTTCTTTTTCCTGACTGTCAATTCCTTTGACTGGCGGAAGTTCAGCCGGAGAAGGCAGATATTCAATCACCGCGTCCAAAACCGGCTGGACTCCTTTATTTTTTAAAGACGAACCGCAAAAAACAGCGGTTAATTTATTGGCGATAATTGCGGTGTGAAGAGTTTTTTTAATTTCCTCCGGAGAAATTTCCTTGCCGTCTAAATATTTTTCCATTAAAGCATCGTCTGTTTCAACAATCGCTTCAATCATTTTTCCCCGCATTTCTCCGGCTTCTTTTTTAAAATTTTCCGGAATTTCTTTTTCAATTATTTGTTCTCCCATATCACCTTCAAAATAAATCGCTTTTTGTTTGATTAAATCTATTACACCTTCTAATTTATCTTCAATCCCGATGGGAATTTGCAAAGCAACCGCCTTGTCAGTTAAACGGATTTTAATTGATTCAAAACTTTTGTAAAAATCAGCGCCAGTGCGGTCTAATTTATTAATAAAACATATTCGCGGAACTTTGAATTTATCGGCTTGGCGCCAGACAGTTTCCGATTGGGGCTCAACTCCAGCGACTCCGTCAAAAACAACAACCGCTCCGTCAAGAACCCGCAAAGATCTCTGGACTTCCACAGTAAAATCAATATGCCCGGGAGTGTCAATAATATTTATTTGGCAGGTTTTGTCAGCCGGCTCTTTTGGCCAATAGCAAGTTGTCGCCGCTGAAGTAATCGTAATTCCTCTTTCTCTTTCTTGTTCCATCCAATCCATTTCCGCTTCACCTTCGTGAACTTCGCCGATTTTATGTTTTTTTCCAGTGTAATACAAAACACGCTCGGTTGTTGTTGTTTTACCGGCGTCAATATGGGCAATAATCCCGATATTTCTGACTTTTTCTATTGGATGCTGTCGCATATACTTAAGTTAAAAGTTTAAAGTGAAAAGTTGAAAGTTATAAAGTTATCTTGACAAAACTTCAAAAGTATGGTATTAATTTAAATAGGAGGAGAAAAATGAAAAGAAAAGAAAGAACCAAGAAAATTAAAAAATTTGCCAGCGAGATTGTTGATTCCGCATTGCTAATGTTAAGCACGATGGCAATTTTTTTAGTTTGTTATTACGAAAGAGCAAGAAGTATTTTTTTACCAAGAACAGACAAAGAGCATGCAATAGCAATTCTTACTCGTATCAGATATACAATCGTTTATCTTTCAATGGCAATGCTATTCTCTACAATTAAGAGTAAGAAAAAAAGAAAAAGAAATACTTGAACTCAAAATAATAAAATTATAAGAGGATTAAAATAAATTAATATCCTCTTATTTTTTTTATCTAACAAAATGAGAAAAGGCGCGGTTGGCTTCGGCCATTCGGTAAGTGTCAGTTTTCTTTTTAATCGCCGTTCCGGTATTATTAGCCGCATCAAGCAATTCAGCGGACAATTTTTCAGGCATTGATTTTCCTTTTTTCTTTTTCGCCGCGTCAAGAATCCAGCGCATTGCCAAAGTTAATTTCCTGTCAGCCCGAACGGTAATCGGCACTTGATAATTTGCCCCGCCGACTCTTTTTGATTTCACTTCCAAACTCGGAGTAACATTTTTTATCGCCTGGTCAAAAATATCCAAAGCGTCTTTTTTGCTTTTTTCTTCAATTTTTTCAAAAGTATTATAAACCACATCACGCGCCGTGTTTTTTTTGCCATCGGACATAATGTGATTAATAAATTTAGCAACTGTGAGGTTGCTGTATTTTGGATCAGGATTCATATCCCGTTTTTCTCTTTTTTTTCTTCTGCCCATATAAATAAGTTAAAAGTTTAAAGTAAAAAGTAACAATGTAAATTTATTTTTTAGCTTTTTCCCGTTTGGTTCCGTATTTGCTTCTTTCCTGTTTTCTTCCTTCAACTCCGCCGGCGTCAAGAACTCCGCGGACAACATGATACCGCACGCCCGGCAAATCTTTTACCCGTCCGCCGCGGATCATTACCACCGAATGCTCCTGAATATTATGGCCGATTCCCGGAATATAAGCAGTTACTTCCATGCTATTTGTCAATCGCACTCTGGCGATTTTTCGCAGAGCGGAATTCGGTTTTGTTGGAGTCATTGTTCCGACTTTCACACAAACGCCTCTTTTAAAAGGTCCGCTACTTTTTATCGGTCTGTTTTTTAACGTATTAAATCTTCGGCTTAAAGCCGGCGATTTTGATTTCGCTTTCGCTATTTTTCTTGGTTTTTTAACTAATTGATTTATTGTTGGCACAGTAGTAAATTTAAAAATTATTCTTCCTTTTTTCTTATAAATTTAATTTATCATAATAAATAAATCTTGTCAATACTTAATTCACCCTCCAAAAGTTGTAAGAAAAACATTAAATGCTCCCTGGCCCATAATTAATTTTGAAAGGTTAAAAATTATCGGAAAAATAATCGGCAGTAAAAAGAAGAGAAAAAATATTAAAATAAAAAGTCCGTATCGCTCAAGAGTAATTTTCAAATCATTCATTGAATCCGGTAGAATAGCGAATAAAATTTTTGAGCCGTCCAACGGCGGAATCGGTAAAAGATTAAAAACCGCCAGAATAATATTAAGAAAAACAATAACGCTGAATAAAAGAATCAAGCCAAAAGCCATTTCATAGGCGACAAAAAAACGGAGAGCCAATCCAAAAACAAAAGCTATAACTAAATTAGACAAAGGTCCGGCTATGGCGATTAAAAGCGGACCGTATTTTTGATCGCGAAGATTGTGGGGATTAAACGGAACTGGTTTTCCCCAGCCAAACCCGACTACAAATAATAAAATAGTCCCAAATAAATCTAAATGCGCTAAAGGATTTAAAGTTATCCGTCCGGCGTATTTTGCCGTTGGATCGCCCAATTTATACGCCACTAAAGCATGGGAAAATTCATGTATTGTTAATCCGATTAAAAAAGCGACTGCCCAGGCAAAAAAAATAAAAGGATCGGAAAATAGATATTGAATAATCATATTTGCTAAAATTAAATTTTTGTGTTAAGATTTATTTATTGACAAAAGAAATTATCTTTAAAAAAAAATACTATGAGAAAATGTGATATTTGCGGACGCGGCCCTCAAACAAGCAACCGCCGTAGTCATTCTAACATTGCCACAAAAAGAAAGCAAGCTCTTAATTTGCATTCCAAAATAATTGACGGAAAACGAATGAGGATTTGCAGTAAATGCCTTAAGAAAATAGACAGAGCAAATTGATAAAATCTGCAGAGTTATGAATGTTTGAATAAAAAAACAGGATTATTTTTTAAAAAAACATCACTTTTTAAAAGTATGATGTTTTTTTATTGTTTTTAGAATTACACCTTATTTAAAATAAATTCAACTCTTTCTTTAATAGGTTTAACTGGAACACGAATAATATTATAATTTAAATCCGAATAGGATTTATAAAGCAGCTGGCTTAAATGCTGAACGGTTTTTTTATCTTCTATTCTTGCATAATCATTTTGAAACGGCAATTGCTCTAACAGGAAAATTTTTTTGTATTTTCTTTTTTGCGAAACTATCACAACAGGAGAAGTATCTTTTTCGCAAATATGATAATAAGCAATACTGTCTGGAATTCCTCTGTCAAAAAATGTAATTTGTTCAGATGGTATTCTATTTTCAGTTTTAATTTTCATCTCAAGCGTTCTTTTTTGAAATTTGGCTTCATCGCCTCTGATTTCTTCAATTGTTTTTCCTTTGCTTGTTTTAGCGTCTATTAAAATCCGAGCTGCTTCCGGAATTATTGCATAATTCAAAAAAGCTAAGTATTCAATTACTTTTGTTTTTCCCGAAGAAGGCCCGCCAGTAATAACATACCAATTTGTATTTATCATTTTTAATTTATTCAACTTCCAAAAGTTCAACTTCAAAAATTAAAGTTGCGTTTGGCGGAATTAAGCCAGCGCCTCTTGAACCATAACCGAGCTCTGACGGAATTGTTAATTTTCTTTTCTCTCCGACTTTCATTCCCAAAACGCCCTGATCCCATCCTTTAATTACATCTCCGACTCCTAAAGTAAAAACAAACGGATCGCCGCGATCCAAACTTGAATCAAACTTTGTTCCGTTTTCTAAAGTTCCGGTATAATGCACGGTAACTTTGTCATTGTTTTTTGCTTCTTCGCCAGTCCCCTCTTTTAAAACTTCAATTTCCAACTCCTGATTTTTCTTTTCAACTTCTTTGTTCTCTTCTTTGTTTTCCTCTTCCGAATTTGCTTCTTGCTGTTCGCTGTTTTTGCTTGAATTTATTTCCTGATTTTCATTCTCATTATTTTGAGAATTTTGAAGCAAGAAATAAAATCCGACAATCGCAATAACTGCGATAATGATTAGTAAGATGTTTTTTTCCATAGTAATTTTTCTCCTTTTTAAAACTTATTAAATTTATTTATTTTCTCAAAAATAATCTGGCAATTCTTATTTCTTTATAGGAAAAATCTTTGCCGAGTATTTCCCGCGTTGGAGACAACAGCCAGTCATCTGATTCTTGAAAAGCCGTTTTGATTTTTTCAAAACGATTTTTTGAAGACCGCAAATATTCCAAATCAATATCCTCTTTCTTCTCCTTTAATTTTTCCAAATGGCCGATAATCGTCTCTTCGGTAAGCCCTCTTTGTTTTGCAATTTCTTCAATTGGCATTTTTTCCGCAACAAAAACTTTTGTCTTTTGATAAGTGGATATAAATTCTTTTTTCTGCTTTCCAAATCCTGCTTCATTAACAGATCTTGCAACTTGCGGAAGAGAACATAAAAATTGTTTCTGCGATTTTCTTTTTTCCTGAATATCTATTTTTTTAATATACTCAGCCGCTTCTTGCGACATCTGTTTTAATATTTCATCTAATTCTATTATTTCCTGATTTACCAAAAGCGCCTCGTCATTTATTCCCATAAGTTTTAAGCCGTCAAGCGCGCTCAAACGGGAAAGCGCCACATATCCCATTCCTTCCAAAAAACATTTTGAAAGATCAATTTCCGCCGCGTCAAGATTCATCCCCTGGCTTTTGTGTACTGTTATCGCCCAGGCAAGGCGGAGAGGAATTTGGCTGATCTCGGCTTTTGTCGCATCCTCTTCTTCAATTCTCCAGCTTTCCGGCATAGCTGTAATATTTTCGCCTCTGAAAGTTCTGACAATAGGCAGTTTCTCATCGCTAAATCCGATAATTTTTCCAAGAGTGCCGTTTACATAGCCGCGATCAAAATTATTTTTTATAAACATCACTTTAGCTCCTTTTTTAAGCTCTAATTTTTCAGGAGCCAA
>DAOWLE010000033.1 GCA_030643545.1 bacterium
CTTTCAAATCCTCCAACGCTCTTTTTTTAATCTGGCTGTATTTTTCTTCAAGATTCTCGGAACGGCTTTTCTTTTTTTCGCTCTCTGAAAATCCCAAACGAATCGCCTCGCGGGTAAAATCAACCGTTCCAAGATTGGAAGTCATTATAATAATCGTATTTTTAAAATTGGCTTTTTCTCCCTGAGCGTCAACAAGCTCGCCGTCTTCCAAAATTTGCAGGAGAATATTAAAAATATCCGGATGAGCTTTTTCAATTTCGTCAAAGAGAACAATGGAATTCGGCTTTAGGCGAATCGCTTCGGTGAGCTTTCCGCCTTCGCCATAGCCGACATATCCGGCTGGCGCTCCGACCAATCGGGAAACAGTGTGCGGCTCGGAAAAATCAGACATATCTATTTTAATCAAAGACGACGGATCCTGATAAATCAAATTTGCCAAAACTCTGGCGGTTTCTGTTTTGCCGACTCCGGTCGGACCAAGAAAAACAAACGAACCCAATGGCCGATTCGGATCGGAAATTTTTGAGCGGCTTCGCCTGATAACCTGAGCTAATTCTTTAATCGCTTCCTTTTGCCCGATTAACTGTTTTGACATTATCAGCTCTAAATTTTTCAGGCGTTTTTGTTCCTCTTGTAAAAAATTATTTGCCGGCACTCCACTGATTTTGCTAACTACCTCGGCGACATCTTCAATTGTCACCGGACTTCTGCTTTTTTTCGTTGCTTCTTCTTTCCTCTCTTTTTCCAATGAATAAATTTGTTTTGAAAGTTTTTCTTCAAGCACCCTAAACTGCAAAGCGTCATTATAAAATTCATTCATCGTTGCCTCTTCTTTAAAATTCAACGCTTTTTCACGCTGGCGATTAATTGCCTTGATTTGCTTAAAATAACCTTTTCGATTTTCTCTGCTTTTTGAAAAAGCGGCTGCTTCGTCCAAAACATCAATTGCTTTGTCCGGCAAAAAACGGTCGGAAATAAATCTCTGGCTTAATTTGACCGCTGATTCAATCGCCTGGCGGTTGATATCAACATTATGAAAATTTTCATAAGACGATTTTAATCCAAGGAGAATTTCTACTGATTGTTTTTCATTCGGTTCTTCAATTAAAACCGGCTGAAACCGCCTTTCCAAGGCGGAATCTTTTCTAAAGTAACGGCGGTATTCTTCCAAAGTTGTCGCGCCGATACATTGAAAATTCTGGCTGGCTAAAGCCGGCTTTAAAATATTCGCCGCGTCCAAACTTCCGGATGCGCTTCCGGCTCCGATAATCGTATGAATTTCGTCAATAAAAAGAATTACTTCCGGGTTTCTTGCAATATCGTTTAAAATATCTTTGAGCCGTTCTTCAAATTCTCCGCGATAAGTCGTTCCGGCAACTAAAGAAGTTAAATCAAGCGAAAAAATTCTTTTCGGCGCCAAATCATCGGCAACTTTACCAAAAGCGATTTTCTGCGCCAATCCCTGAACAATTGCTGTTTTTCCCACACCGGGCTGGCCGATCAGCACCGGATTATTTTTGATTCTTCTTGACAAAATATTAATCGCCTGTCCGATTTCTTTTTCTCTGGCAATTACCGGATCAAATTTTCCTTTTTCCGCTTGGGTCGTTAAGTCAACGCAAAAATAATTTAAAGCTAAAGTTTCTTTTTGTCTGCTTGGCACGGATATCGGTTTGGCGGAAAATTGGTTTTGCGATTTTGCCATCGCGCCAACCCGCATAGTTTTTCCGGAAAAATCCGAATTTAAAATATCAATCATCTCCGCAAAATTGCTCGCGCTTTCTAAAAACGCTTTTGCAAGCTCTAAAACTTTTTTAATATTCACTCCTTCTTTTTTTAAAAAAGAACAGATTGCAAGATTTTTCTGGGAAAAAATCCCCCAAATTAAATGTTCGGTTCCGATATATTTATGCCCAAAACTGCTGGCAGTTACAGCCGCTTTTTTAAAAATATCTTTTGTCTCTTTTGATAATTTAATCTGTTTACCCGCATTGCTACGCGAATGAAGTGAAGCGTTGCAGGCGGGCCCGCCCGCAATTACTGCAGCATTATGGGTAAATTGTTCACTTGACTTTTTATTTTGATTTTGAAAAAATTTTTCCAAAGTTTCCACTTTAATTTTTTCCGGCAGAATATTTTTTCCAACACTGCCTTTGCCGCTTTCAGAAACAATTCCATAAATCAAATGTTCCGGATTAATACAAACACTATGCTTTTTTAAAGCAATGTCTTCGGCTTTTTTTAAAATATTTTTCAATCGCGTAGAAAAACACGATGAAATTTTGAGAGGAAAAAAATCCATAATAAAAATCTGTATGGCTAAATTTTCTTTTTTCATTTATAATATAGATGAAATTAAGAAAAAAGTCAACTAAAATTCTCGTGTCATTGCGAGGAGTCCAGCAGGACGACGAAGCAATCCCGTTTTTTTTGTTGAATAACGAGATTGCCGCGCTTCACTTCGCTACACTTCGTTTCGCTCGCAATGACGTACAGTTTAATATATATGAAACAACCACAAACATTTGAAGAAAAAAAAGAAAAAGCTCTTAAATACGCTTATCGGATTTTGCAAATGCGGATGAGAACTTATTTTGAAATCAAACAAAAATTAAAACAAAGAAAAAATGAACCGGAAATAATTGAATTTGTTATTAAAAAACTTGAAGAGCAAGGTTTTCTTGACGATGAAAAATTCGCCGAGGCCTGGATTAAAGACCGTTTGCATTTTCATCCCTGCGGCAGATTGCTGATTAACAAAAAAATGAGAGAAAAAGGAATTGGTGAAAAAATAATCAAAAAAACTTTAGATAAATTTTTGCCGTTGGAAAAAGAAAAGGAAATAGCTATGGAAATTTTAGAGCGAAAAAAAGAAAAAATAAAAAGCGATCTGCCTAAAGAAAAAATTTTTCAGAAATTAAATATGTTTTTATCCGGAAAAGGATTTCCGGGAAACATTATTTTTGAAATACTAAACCAATGAATTCTCTAACTAAAAAAATAATATTTTTTATCTGCATAATAGCAATTCTGTCTCCGCTTGTTTTTTTTTGCTTTTTTGGAAAATATTTACGCTCAAAAAATTTATCCCAATATTAAAATCGCTAAAGTAAATATCGGCGGATTGACAATTCCCAGTGCGGAAAATTTATTGGATATAAAAATTCAAAACGCGTTTGGAGAAAAAATTATTTTTGCTTCCGGAGATAAAAAATGGGAAGCTGATTTTCAGGAAATAGGATTTTTTATCAGCGCTAAAGAGAACGCTCTACTGACATATCAAATCGGCCACAGAAAAAATATTTTTCTCAGTTTCAAAGAACAGATAAAATCTATTTTCAAGGGATATAATTTTAAAATCTCTTATTTTTTAAACGATGAAAAATTGGACGAATTTTTGTCAGAGGAAATAAAAATTGAAAATTCTCCAACAAACGCTTCGCTTGCTTTTTATGTTGATAAAAATGGCAAGAAAGATTTTAAATTAAAGCCGTCTAAAAATGGCCTGATTCTTGATAAAAATAATTTGAAAAAAAAATTAGACCTTAAAATCCGCAATCTCTCGCCAGAGCCGATTACTTTAAAATTTATTAAGGGCTATCCGGAAGTTAAAAATAATGAAATCGAAAAAGCCCGCAAGCAGGCGCTGGAAATTATCAATCGTTCTCTGAAGTTAAAATACGAAAATGAAATTTTTGAAATTGAAGCGGAAAAAATCGCTTCCTGGCTAAAATTTATTCCAGTTGAAGAATTGAATAAACCGCCAAATAAAATTTTGGGGATTCGGGCAAATCAAGAAAAAATCAAAGAATATTTAGAATCTTTGGCTCCACAAATAAATCAGGAACCGATCAACGCTGAACTGACAATTGAAAATGGAAAGGCCGCTGTTTTCGCTTTGAGCCAGGACGGATTAAGATTATCAGTTGAAAAAAATTTGGAAAAAATCAGCCAGGCGCTAAACGCCAAGACCGGATCTCAATCAGCTATAGAAATTGTTTTGGAAACGGAAAAATCAAAAGCGGAAATTACTACTAAAAGCATTGAAAATTTAGGAATTACTTCTTTGATTGGCCAAGGAACTTCTAATTTCGTTGGTTCGCCGAAAAATCGGCGGCACAATATTAAAATCGGCGCGGCGGCCTTTCACGGGGTTTTGATAAAACCGGAAGAAGAATTTTCTTTCAATAAAATAATGGGGAAAGTCGGACCGCGTAAAGGATATTTGCCTGAATTGGTTATTAAAAGTAATCGAACTGTCGCGGAATACGGCGGCGGGCTTTGCCAAATTTCAACCACTTGCTTTCGCGCCGCTCTTAATTCCGGTTTGAAAATTACTGAAAGGCGGCCTCACGCTTACGCGGTAAAATATTATAATCCGCAGGGGACAGACGCGACAATTTATCCGCCGCATCCGGATTTAAGATTTATAAACGATACGCCAAATTATATTTTAATCCAGACAAAAATTCAAGGAAATATTCTGACTTTTGATTTTTACGGAACTGATGACGGCCGTGAAGTGAAAATTAAGGGACCTTATACTTATGACAAAAAAAGAAGCGGAGCAATGAAAGCGGTTGTCCATCAGGAAATTTACCGTGACGGAGAATTAGATAGAAAAGAAAGTTTTTACAGTTCTTACAATTCACCGGCGCTGTATCCTCATTAAATGTCCGTTTACATTTGCCAAATTTTAAAAATTATCTTATAATTAAAAAGTGGAGTAAAATTAATTTTATACTATAAAAAATGCTTCCGCAAAAATACCGTCTAACACAAGATAAAGATTTCAAAAGAATTTTTAAAAAGGGAAAGTTTTTTATTGTTAAATTCATTAATATCCGCATAGTTGAAAATAATCTTGACGTTTCCCGTTTTGGATTTATCGTCAGCAAGAAAAATTTCAAAAAGGCGGTTGACCGAAATAAAATCAAGCGGCGATTAAGAGACACAATTCATTCAAGATTAGAAAAAATAAAGCCGGGATTTGATGTTGTTGTTATGATTAGAAAAGAAATTGGGAATAAAAGTTTTAAGGAAATTGATGGGACTATGAAGGAGGTTTTGGATAAGGCAAAAATATTAATTTAAAATTATGTTAAAAAAAATAATCTTATCATTAATTAAACTCTACCAAAAAACTTTATCTCCTGACCATGGAATATTTTCTTCCTGTCTTTCTAACTGCGGCTGCCGTTTTTATCCGACTTGCTCTGAATATACTTATCAGGCGATTTCCCATTACGGTTTAACGCGCGGAATTTTTATGGGAATAAAAAGAATTCTAAAATGCCATCCCTTCAGCCAAGGCGGCTACGATCCGTTGAAATAAAAATAATTTGTAAATCTTGATTCGTAAATCTTAATTCTTAAATCGTAAAATTATATGCTTACAACAATTTTTAATGAAATTTTATATCGTCCAATATTTAATGTTCTGGTTTATTTATATAATATTATCCCGGGGCAGGATTTTGGAATTGCCATTATTGTTCTGACTCTTTTGGTTAGATTTGTTTTATATCCTTTAAGCAAAAAATCAATTGAATCCCAGAAAGCGATGCAGAAATTCCAGCCAAAAATAAAAGAGCTTCAGGAAAAATATAAAGGCAATAAAGAAAAACAGGCAAAAGTGATGATGGAATTCTACCGCGAGAATAAAATTAATCCCCTTTCCGGCTGTTTGCCGCTCTTAATTCAATTGCCGATTCTTTTTGCTTTGTACTACGCTTTTATGAACGGGCTTAAATCAAATGGCTTTGACATTTTATATCCGTTCATTGAAGATCCGGGACATATCAACACAATGTTTTTGGGAATAATTGATCTTTCCAAACGATGTATTCCTTTGGCTTTGCTCGCCGGCGGACTTCAATACATTCAGACAAAAATGATTTTTATCGGAAAAAAAGAAGATGAAAAAAATCATAAAAAGAAAAAATCAAAAGATCCGCAGAATCCGCTTCAGGATATGGGATCTATGATGAACAAACAAATGCTTTATATGATGCCGATGATTACTGTTATTTTCGGAATAACTTTTCCTTCGGGATTAGTTGTTTACTGGGTGGTGACGACTCTGTTCGCCATCGGACAGCAATATTTGGTTTTGAAAAAAGACAAAGTTCAAGAACAAACTGAAAAATAAAATAAAGTAATTCATTTTAATATCGGCACGCACAAAATTTATAAACAAAAAATAATAATTGAATACTTTATTTTATTGTTTTGAATACGGAACGACATAATTGTTATTCCGTTTTTTTTAATCTTGATTTTTTGACAGAAAATGGTAAAGTAAAAGTAGGTTTAGAAAATAATAATAGGATTTACGCTTTTAAGCATTTTTTTCTTTTCTTAATCAATCTATGATAAAAAAATCTATTATAAAAAATCCAAAAATAATTTTTAAGTATTCAGAAACTTATGATCAAGTTTTACAGAAATGTTTTGAGTTCTATAAGTTTTATAAAACTTATAAACAGAATGTGAACAGAAAAGAACTAAAATTAAAAAAATGGGCTTCATCAAAAAGAATTCTGAATAATATGGAAAAGATGAAAAAGTTTTGGGAAAAAGATGAAAGAAAAATTTTGGAAGAAATTTCTAAAATTACAAAATTAAAATGGAGAGAAAAACAGATTTATTGTTATATGACTGGAAGAGAAAACTATTTTGCCTTTTCTGATCCCTTAACTTTACCGTTTTACAAAAAATTAGATTTTTTAATCGATATCTTAGTACATGAATTAATTCACAAAATCCTACAAGATGATAAAGCAAATTGGCAAGAATTTAAAAAAACATGGGAATATATTGAACGAAAATATAAAAATGAAGTCGGAAGAACAAAAATACACATTATAGTTCATGCCATCCATTCTCATATCTATCTTAAATTTTACAATAAGGAAAGAATGAAAAGAAATATTAATTCTCCATTTATTTCAGCAGAAGAAAAAAGGGCTTGGAGAATTGTCCAAAAAGAAGGTTATAAAAATATTATAAAAGTATTAAATAATTAAATTTTTCCGTGGAAACAAATTTACAATCAATTCCCAACTTTCAAAAATTCATCCATTTCTTTGCCATTTCAAAATGATAAAAAATAAAAAACAGATTTGCGTTATTTAAACTTTTAGTATAAACTTAAAATAAGATTATGGCTCTTCATAGAAAAAAATATCAACTGGCAATACTTTATTTTTGCTGGAAATTAGATAAAGAATTACACGGCAAAAAAAAATTGGCGAAGCTTTTGTATTATCTTGATTTTGATTATTATGAAAAATACCAAAAATATTTTACAGGCGAAGTATATAAAAAACTGCCAATGGGACCTTTTCCTGTTTCTTTAGAAAAAACGACAGCAGATATGGTAAAGAAAAAACAGCTTAATATAAAAAAAAAGAATGAATGGGACGGATACAATCCGACAGAAGTTTATAAAATATTAGAAAAGCCAGATGTATCTATATTTTCAACCGAAGAAAAAAAGATGTTAGACAGGATTATAAAAAAATACGGGCATTTAAACGGCAAACAACTTGAAAATTTAACTCATTCCGAAGCTCCATATATAGGCGCGGAAGATAAAAAGGAAATTCCTTACGAATTGTCTTTTTATCGCGGAACGGATTTTAACAATGATTGATTTTATTTATCACCCAAAATTCAAAAAAGAAATCGCCGATTTATCTCGGCGATTTCGCAATTTAAAAGAAGGGATAGAATCTTTTCAAAGATTATGCGAAAAGCAATTTCACACTATTGATCCGCAAAGCGTGATAGCCCCGGCAAAACTTCATAGAATAACGCAAAATGATATTTGGAGTTTATGGAAAGTTGAACTTGTTATACCTAAATCAAATTTACGGCCAAATCAGTTTCCAAGAATGTGGTTTTGTGTACAGGGTGGAAAAATAGGATTTTTATGCATATCTACACACATAGATAATTATAAAGATAATAAAATGAATCACATAGCGATAGAACGATTAACGGATATTTTTTAATTATAAAACAAAAAGAGTTTAAATTTTGATTTAACAAGATATACCGAAATGGGAAATTTTAATTTTTTCCCTTATTTTTTTGTTCAAAATTTGGCAGAAAATGATTTTTATCCTTGATTTTTGATTTCAGACCAATTATACTGTAAGTAGCGCAATTTTATACGAATAGAAAGAAAGAAAACACCAATTCCAAAAATTATAACGATTAAGCGAAAGTCCTTGATTCTTTAATTTAAATTTGGTATAATAAAATTGTCAGTTTAATTTATTTTAACGTTTTTAATTTAAATAAAAAATATGGAAATAGGTTATGTGAGCCAAAAAAAAATCACCGAGGAAATGGAAGAATGTTATCTTGATTACGCAATGAGCGTGATTGTTTCGCGCGCCCTTCCGGACGCTCGGGACGGATTAAAGCCGGTTCACCGCCGGATTCTTTATGCTATGCACACTTTAGGATTGCACCACACTGCTTCTTTCAGAAAATCCGCCACCGTTGTCGGCGAGGTTTTGGGAAAATACCATCCTCACGGCGATACCGCGGTTTATGATGCGGCTGTTCGGCTAGCTCAGGATTTTTCCATTCGCTATCCGCTGATAAACGGACAAGGAAATTTTGGATCAATGGACGGGGATTCGGCGGCGGCAATGCGTTATACTGAAGCAAAACTTTCAATGATTTCTGAAGAAATGTTAATTGACATTGATAAAAACACAGTTGATTTTGCTGATAATTATGACAAGTCGCAAAAAGAGCCGACTGTTATGCCGGCAAAAATTCCACAATTACTTTTAAACGGAACAATGGGAATCGCCGTCGGTATGGCGACAAATATTCCGCCGCATAATTTGAACGAATTATCTGACGCTTTAATCTGCCTGATTGAAAATCCTAAAACAACTGTTGAAGATCTAACAAATTATATCAAGGGTCCGGATTTTCCAACCGGCGGAATGATTTATGATAATGAAGCGATCAAACAGGCGTACGCTACCGGTAAAGGCGGAATTGTAATCCGCGCCAAAGCGGAAATTGTTGAAACAAAATCAAATAAATTCCGAATTATTATTTCTGAAATGGTTTATCAGGTTAATAAGTCAAATTTAATAGAGCATATTGCCAACTTGGTCAAAGAAAAAAAGGTTGAAGGAATAAAAGAATTGCGGGATGAATCGGATAAAAAAGGTGTGAGGATTGTCATTGAATTGAAAAATGACGCTTATCCGAAAAAAGTTTTGAATCGGCTTTTTCAGCTGACTGATCTGCAAAAATCTTTTCATTTTAATATGCTTTCTTTGGTTGACGGAATTCAGCCGCGCGTTTTAAGCTTGAAAATGATGTTGGAAATCTGGTTAAAACACCGCCGGGAAATAATTAAAAGGCGAAGCCAATTTTTACTTGACAAAGCAAAAGAGCGCGCCCATATTTTAGAGGGATTAAGCAAAGCGCTTTCCAAAATTGACGCGATTATTAAAACAATTAAAGCGTCGCAGACAAAAGAAAAAGCGAAAGAAAATCTTATTAAAAAATTTAAATTTACTGTTCGTCAGGCAGAAGCGATTTTGGAAATGAAACTACAAACTTTGGCTGGATTGGAACGGAAAAAAATTGAAGAAGAGCTGCTCGCCAAGAAAAAAGAAATTAAAGAATTGACGGCAATTCTTAAAAGCAAAGAAAAAGTTTCCAAAATTATTAAAGAAGAATTAGAATATATCAAACAAAAATATGGCGATGAAAGAAGAACAAAAGTTTTTAAAAATAAAGTTTCTGAGTTTGCTCAGGAAGATTTTATTCCCAATGAAGCAGTGATGATTTCTTTAACTGAAGGCGGCTATATCAAACGACTAAGCCCATCCACTTACCGCTCTCAAAGCCGCGGCGGCAAAGGAGTAATCGGCGCTGAAACAAAAAAAGGCGAAGATATAGTTAAGTTTCTTTTCACCACTCAGTCACATAATAATCTTTTATTTTTCACTAACCGCGGACGGGTTTTCCAATCTAAATCTTATGAAATTCCAGAAGCAAGCCGAACCGCCCGAGGCCACGCGCTTGTTAATTTTTTACAGTTGGCTCCGAATGAAACGGTTAAAGCGATTCTGCCGATTAGCGCTGAAGATTACCAAAAATCAGCCAGTGGCTATATTATTTTGACGACAAAAAACGGATTGATTAAAAAAACAAAAATAGAAGATTTTAAAAATGTCCGGCGCTCTGGATTGCTGGCGATAAAATTCAAGCAGGACGATGAACTGCGATGGGCTCATTTGACTTCCGGCAAAGATGAAATAATTTCAACCACTGCTCAAGGTAAAGCGATTCATTTTCAGGAAAAAGATGTCCGTTCAATGGGACGAACCGCGGCCGGCGTGCGGGCAATTCGGCTGAAAAAAAATGATGAAGTAATTGGAATGGAAATAATAAAATTCAAAGCTAAAAGTGAAAAAGCTAAAAGTGAAAATCGACTTTTAATAGTAACGGAAAATGGATTTGGAAAAACAAGCAAGGTTAATCTTTTTAAAATTCAAAGGCGCGGCGGAAGCGGATTAGCGGCGGCAAAAGTTACTCCAAAAACCGGAAAAATTGTTTCTTCGCGGCTAATCGGCCAGGAAGAAAAAGAGGACTTGCTGATAATTTCCCAAAACGGGCAAGTAATCAGAATTCCGCTGAAAACAATCCCAAGTTTGGGACGCTCCACCCAGGGAGTGCGGATAATGCGGCTTAAAGAAAATGACAAAGTCGCTTCAGTTAGTTTGGTTTAAAAAATTCTTCTGTCATTCCCGCTTTTTTTGTCATTCCCGCGAAAGCGGGAATCTCCGCCTACGGCGGATCAGCCGTAGGCTGACATTCTTAAAATAAGTATAAAATATAAATATAGATTCCTGCCTCCGCAGGAATGACAAATATTATATTTTAAAACAAATAAAATGAAAAATAAAAAAACAAAATTTATTATCTCTGCGATTTTTCTGGCTTTTGCCTTTATTTTTTTGATTGGCAATAATGCTTCAGCTGAATCTGTCCGCACTTTTTCCGACGGCGATTCAGAAAAGAATATTGCTTTTTCAAACAGACAAGGAAATGGAGAAGAACAATGCGAAATTTTTCATATTGCCCTTCCGTCAAAGAATTCGGTTTCTACAGCAAATATGGATATTTCTGGCGACGTTTGGCAAAGTAAACTTGATTTGGTTTTTATTGTTGATACTTCTTCTCATATGGTATCAGAATGGAACGATGTATGCTTACATAAAAATAATATTATTAATGATTTGAAAACAAAACATGGTATTGATATTCAAGCAACTTTTTATGGTTTGGAATTTTCATATCCCGGCGGCTATGGTGTAAACTTTTGTTCAGAGGATGATTTAGCTTTATTTGGACGTACATATTCTGGTTCTTATAAAAATGAAGATTGGATGAGAGGAATTCATTTTATTTCTACTCCTGGAAATCATTCTTGGCGAGACAATACAACAAAAACAATTATTGCAATTAGCAATGTATTGAGAGACGATCATAAAGGTGCCCTTGGCAGAGATGACTCTAATGAAGAAATCGAATCAGGGATAGAAAGAACAAGCAATAAGGCAAAAGAGAACAATGTTATTGTTTATGGTCTTTTTGATGATGATGCGTTGGAATGGAATAGCTCTGATCCATATAAAGCTATGGAATACATTTCAAGAAAAACCGGAGGACTAGCTGTAAAATTTGCTGATGTAGGACTTAATGATTATAAACCTTTAATACCGGGAATAGTAAGCACCACCAATAAAGCTCTTTCTGGACTTAGTTTAAAAGTTGGTAGAATGAAAGTATGGGAATATCCAGAAAAATTGACGAATAAGCAAAAAATCGGCGGCGCAGAAAATTCGCCTTTTGTTAAAGCTTTAAATGATTATTCCACGCAAAAATGCAACGGACAATATCCCTGCAATGTTCCGATAGAAATTTGTTCTTCAAAGCCAGTTAATGGAGATTTAAAATTTAACAATCTATATATTCTTATGACACCACCATCACCACCGCCTCCGCCTCCTCCCAAATCTCTTTCAACAATTTCCGGTCCCTGCCAAAATCTTGTCCCTTGTAAAGATGACTGCAAACTTAGCGATATTTTTGTAATGATTCAAAACATTGTTAATTGCTTGGTTTTTATCTCAACAATTATTTGCCTTTTATTTCTTGTTATTGGCGGACTTTTGTATATTTTCTCTCTTGGAAATCCGGAAAATTTAACCAAAGCGAAAAATACTATTCTTTGGGCGCTTGGCGGATTGGCTTTGGTTTTTCTCGCTTGGCTGATTGTTAATACAATGATGCAATTTATGGGAGTTGGAGGAGGTTTTCTGATGTGGAGTAGCGTGGGATAAAAATAAGTCAAAAGTTATAAAGTCCATAAAGTGAAAAAGTGAAAATGAAAGTGAAAAATTTAAAAAACAAAAAAACAAATTCAATTATTATTTCTGCGGTTTTATTGGTTTTTGCCTTTACTTTTTTGATTGGCAATAATGCTTCCGCCGAAGGCATTTATACTTTTTCTGACGGCAATTCAGAAAAGAATATTGCTTTTTCAAACAGACAAGGAAATGAAGGAGAACAATGCGAAATTGTTTATATCACTCTTCCGTCAAAAAATTCGGTCTCTACAGTAAATATGGATATTTCCGGCGACATTCAGCAAAACACGCTTGATTTGGTTTTTCTTATTGACACTTCGGGAAGTATGGACGCAGAATGGAATAATGTATGCACATACAAAGATAATATTATTAATACTTTAGAAGCAAAAGATGGTGTTAATATTCAGGCAACTGTTTATGGATTAGGAAAAACAAGATCCTGTGCAACAGAAAAAACATCATGCTCGGGTGGCGAAGAAGGTTGGATGGAGGGAATTATTTGGGCATCTGAAAATTATGGTTGGAGACAAACTGCAATAAGAGCAATCCTTGCAATTAGTGATGCAAATAATAATTCTTCTTTAAAAGCAGAAACGTTTAGAATTGCAAAAGAAAATAATGTTATTATTTATGGCCTTTTTAGTTATGATTCGCATGAAATTGATCCGAAAGATGATATGGAAAAAATTTCAAAAGAAACAAATGGATATGCTGTTGAATTTAAAAATTATAAAGATTTAGAAGTAATAATGGGAGATGCCGCGAATAAAGCTCTTTCGGGACTTAGTTTAAAAGTTGACGGAACAGAAGTGTGGGGACATTTAGAAAAAATAATGAATAAGCAAAGTGTCGGCGGCGTGGAAAGTTCGGCTTTTGTTAAAGCTTTAAATGATTATTCCGCGCAAAAATGCAACGGGAAATATCCCTGTAATGTCCCGATAGAAATTTGCTCTTCAAAACCAGTTGAAGGAGATCTAACACTTAGTCATTTACGTATTTCTATGACACCAGTCATTTTTGGTCCCTGCCAAAATCTTGTTCCCTGTAAAGATGACTGCAAGCTTAGCGATATTTTTGTAATGATTCAAAATATTGTTAATTGCTTGGTTTTTATTTCAGTAAATATTTGTCTTTTATTTATTGTCATTGGCGGACTTTTGTATATTTTCTCTCTTGGCAATCCGGAAAATTTAACCAAAGCGAAAAATACTATTCTTTGGGCGCTTGGCGGATTGGCTTTGGTTTTTCTCGCCTGGCTGATTGTTAATACAGTGATGCAATTTATGGGAGTTGGAGGTGGTTTTCTGATGTGGAGCAGCGTGGGATAATACTAAGTTGAAAGTCATAAAGTTTATAAAGTTGAAAGTTAAAAATAAAAATTAAAAAAACAATCAATTTTTTAAAAAATTGATTGTTTTTTTAATTCATAAATCGTAAATCTTAAATCGTTTTTTTTTATTCCTTCGGTTTAATCGCCACAATATTGCTCTGTAAAATCTCGCCGTCTTTTGTAATCACCAGCGCGTAAGCTAAATATGTTTGCTGAAAAATTTCTTCTTCATCAAGCGAAAGTTTTTCAAGCGGAATTTGATCGGTAAAAAATTCCGTTTTATAAATATTTTTTTTGCTTGTTGAATAAACATCTTTTATTTTGAAAGAAAAATATCTGCCGCTTTTATCTTCTGTCTGGCAATAAAATGAAACTTTTTTAATCTCCCCCAATGACGGATCAGTGAAAACTTCCAAATCAAAAGGGAAGTTTTTTTGTTTCGGCTCTTTGAAAATAATCTGATTATTCAAATTTACCAAAAAGCAAACTTTTTCCTCACTCGTGTTATTAACTTCATCATACGCCTTGACATTAAGGCAATGTTTTTTATCTTCTATTTCTCCGGGCAGAAAAAAATTTAAATTATACGGCTCCGCGCTTCTACTTCCGATAAATTCGTTATCAAGAAAAAAGTCCGCCTGTTTGACTTTTAATTCCGCTGAAATTTCCGTTTTAATAAAAATATTCCGCTTGCTGATTACCTCGTCTTCTTTCGGCGAAATAATTTTAATTTTCGGCTTGTTTTCTTCGCTGTGAATCTGGCAAATTTCCGTAGGCGGTTCTTGATTCGTCTCAACTTCATTTTCTTCCGCCCAAGCTAAAACCGCCTGTTCCCAATTGGAAAACTGGAAATCTTCCTGCGGAGAGGAAGGATAATCCCCTTGCGGATCATTTTTATTTAAATAATATAAAATTGAATGGATTTCCTGATAAATTTTTTCTTCAATCTGGTCTTCCGGAGTAAACTCTGAAGCTAATTTATCTCCGCAGGCCTTGTCAATTTTCACCTTAATTTCCTGGGCAAATTTCCCGGCAAGAATCGCTTTGTCCGCTTTCATCGGTTCAGGCGCGGTGAAGTTTTCCGCTGGCGTTTTTTCTAACGCCCGTTTCATAAAATTATTCCAAATCGGCGCGGAAAGATAAACGCCAGGCGCTTTGTACATTTTTGAATTATCATTATTTCCGCTCCAAACGCCGGCAGCAAGAGACGGCGTGTAGCCGATTGTCCAGGCGTCGCGGTATTCATTAGTTGTTCCGGTTTTTGCCGCAACCGGACGATTAGGAAGCGTTAGCGGATTCTGAGCGCCAAAAGCCGGAGTCCGAGCAACATTGTCTGATAAAATATTATTAATCGTATTGGCAATGTTTTTATCCAAAACTTTTTGGCTTGATAATTTAAATTCTTCCAAAATTTCACCTTTTGAATCTTCTATTCTTAAAATAGGAACTGTTTTATTTTTCATTCCTTCATTGGCAAAAACACCGAAAGCGGAAACTTCGTCCAATAATTTTACTTCGCCGCCGCCAAGAACCAAAGAAAGCCCATAGCGATCAGGTTCGTTTAAAGTTGTAATTCCCATTTTATGGGCGATTTTAATCGCATTGCCGACTCCGGCTAAATATAATGTTTTAACCGCCGGAATATTTAATGACTGGGCAAGCGCGCTACGCATTGTTATCGGCCCGTGAAATTTTCCGTCATAATTACTCGGATGATAACATTTTCCTCCATCATTTCCTTGCCCTTGATTTGCCGCGGCTGGACATTGCGCGTTAAATTCTGTTTTTACATCAAAAAGGATTGTTTCCGGAGTGTATCCTTTTTCAAAAGCCGCCGCATAGACAAACGGCTTAAAAGAACTTCCGGGCTGGCGAGAGCGGATAGTAACATTCACATTCGGTTCAAATTTGCAATTTTTTCCCGGAACGCAACCAGCTGGCGTTGGCTCGTCAAAATAACTTTTTGAACCGACCATCGCTAAAATCTGTCCGTTTTTGGGATTTACCGCCGCTAAAGCGGCATTATCGCCGCGATAATTTTTGCTGTTTTTTTCAGCTGTTTTTTTAACTTCTTCTTCGGCGATTTTTTGCAGATTCAAATCTAAAGTTGTATAAACTTTTAATCCTCCTTCTTCAATTTTTTGCTCTCCGTATTTTTCAACTAAATATTCTCTGACAAACATTACAAAATGAGGAGCCAAAATTTTTTCTCTGAAAGGCCGGATTTTTATCAAAATATCCGCGTCTTTGGCGGCTGTTTTTTCTTCTTCGGAAACATATCCGAGAGTATGCATCCGATTTAAAATATATTCCCAGCGGGCTTTAAGTTTTTCCGGATGAGAACCATAGGGAGAATAATAAGTTGTCGCTTTTGGCAAAGAAGCAAGAAGGGCTGATTCGGATAAATCTAAATCTTTGGCGCTTTTTCCAAAAAATGTCTGGGCGGCCGCTTCAATTCCATAAGCGTTTGACCCATAAGAAACTTGGTTAAGATACATTGTTAAAATTTCGTCTTTGGAAAATTTCCGCTCCATTTCCATAGCTAAAATAATTTCTTTTATCTTTCTGGTGTAAGTTCTTTCTGGAGTCAGGATAGAATTTTTTATAAATTGCTGAGTAATTGTTGAGCCGCCCTGCTGAATATTTTTTCCCTGAAAATTCACTAAAATAGCCCTTAAAATTCCTTTTAAGTCAATGCCGTGATGCTGGTAAAATTCATCGTCCTCGGCAGAAATAGTCGCCTGCTTAATAAACTCTGGAATTTCTTCAGAACTGATTAAAGTTCTTTTTTCTTCGCCGTGAATTTCATAAAGAACCGTCTTGCCGGTTCTGTCATAAATTTTTGTTGACTCGGTAATTCTGCGTAAATTAATTTTTTCCGGATCTGGAAGGTCTTTGGCAAAATAAGCAAAAACAATTAACCCTCCAAAAAAACAGAGGATAATAAAACTAAATCCAGAAAGCAAAACGAATTTCAAAAACCGCCTTTTGTTGAATTTAAAAAAAGGTTTTCGTCTTCTGTTTATTTTCATATTTATTCTATTTTGCGCAATACGATATTTTTTTCTAATAGCCATAATAAAGTCATAAAGTTTATAAAGTCAAAAGTTGAAAGTCATAAAACCATAAACTTTTAACTTAATTCTATCATATCAAAAAATAGTGAAAAGTCAAATCGCTATTGACAAATTTTTAATAATATGTTAAGGTGGTATATTAATCTAAAAATAAAGAAACATCTATCAAACTGTAGACAGATGCCAACGTATTTTCATTTTTATTATAATGAATGCAGCGGAATATAGAGCGAGGGAGCCGTCTTAGCTTCGGGTAATTCGGCTGGTTCTTTCAGGGACTTTGGCTAAATTATGCCTCAGACGACTCCCTTTGTCTGCAGTTTAATGGATGTTTCTTATTTAAAATTGTTCTTTTAAAAAATTGGGTGGTTGAATTTGTCTATCACATAAATTTTTATGTGCGGGATGAATTGAACTGTCTGAAATTTAGATAGTAAAAAAACAAAAACGGGAGGAAAAATAAATGGGAATAAAACTATTTAAAAGAATAGGAGAACTGTTTCGATTAGAAAAATTGGAGCAATCTCTTAAAAAAGAGGGAGAGGAACTAGATAGAAGAGAAGACGAATTAAGGAAATGGAAAGAAAAAATAAAAGAAAAGGCAAGGAACACTGATAATATACTTAGAAAACGAGAGGAAAAAATAAACAAGAGAGAATTAACACTTAATTCAAGAGAGGGGAAACTCAATTTCAGAGAAGAAGCTTTGAATGAAAAGCAAGAAGAGATTGCAAGAGAACGAAGAGAATTCGAGATGAAAAAAAATCAAGATAAATCGGTAAAAAATAAAAGAAGATATAAAACTCCAAGAGGAAAAGATAAAAAATAAATGGCATCAATTATAAATCATGATTGCTCTGCCTTCTTTTTTTTATTTGAAATCCTCAACACTCTCTCTGTCATTCCCGCGCAGGCGGGAATCCACTATTGTATTTTATCGTTTTTAAAAGAAATGAATTTTAAGATAATGTTATTTTTGATTTAGTAGATTCCTGCCTTCGCAGGAATGACACAAGAAAAGCAAAAGTGATAAATAGAAAGATAAAAATAACAAAGTTATATTTTTGATATTTAACTTTTGACTTACTTCGCCACTCTTTCCACTTCTTCCAGCGAAGTAATTCCTTCCAAAACTTTCAAAATTCCGTCTTGAAGCATCGTCAGCATCCCCTGCTTCTGGGTGGCTTTTTTAATTTCAGCTTGCGAAGCGTTTTTGGAAATCAAATTAGAAATTGTTTCGTCAATTCTTAAAATTTCAAAAACGCCGATTTGCTCTTGATAGCCGATTTGATGGCATTTTTCGCAGCCTTTTGATTTATAAAGATATTTAACTTTCGGAATCTTAATTTTTGTCTTCTTTGAAACAGTATTTAAAACATCATTTATTTTTTTCAAAGTTGTTTTGTCCGGCTCATATTTTTCCCGGCAATAAGGACAAAGTTTTCTGACTAATCTTTGGGCAATAATTAAATTTGCTGATGAAGCAATATCGCTTGGCTCAACGTTCATATTTTTCAAGCGGGTAATCGCGCCGATCGCGTCATTTGTATGAAGAGTTGATAAAACTAAATGTCCAGTTAAAGACGATTCAACGGCGATTTTTGCCGTCTCTTTGTCCCTTATTTCACCAAGCATAATAATATTCGGATTTTGGCGGAGAAGAACCGGCAAAGCGTTGGCAAAAGTATAATTTTTCTTTCGATCAACTTGCGTCTGTAAAACTCCTTTCAAGCGATATTCAATCGGATCCTCAACAGTAATAATTTTTGTTTCCGGTTTGTTCAGCTGGTTTAGAAAAGCGTACAAGGTCGTTGTTTTTCCAGAGCCGGTCGGACCGGTGACTAAAACAATTCCGTTTGGTTTAGAAATTTCCTGATTAACTATTTTTAAAATTTCTTTTCTAACGCCCAGCTCTTCCACTTTTAATGATTTAATTGCGAGAGATAAAATTCTAATGACAATTGTCTCGCCATAA
>DAOWLE010000024.1 GCA_030643545.1 bacterium
AAAAAAGAAAGGATTGGTTAGGCGTTTGTCTTCAGTAGAAACATTGGGAAGCGCTTCAGTAATTTGCATTGACAAAACAAGGACTTTAACAAAAGGAAAAATGGAATTGGGCGAAATTTTTGCCAAGGACGAAAAATTCGCTTTGGAAATTGGAATTATGGCGGCGCAGTCGTTCATTGAAAATCCTCGCGACAATTTTAAAAAATGGAAAATTGACGGATCATCAACAGACAACGCTTTGATTTTTGGAGCGGCGGAAAGGGGAATTTTAAAACCGAGCATAGACGAAAAAAATCCTTCAATTTTGAGATTTCCATTTGATTCTGACAGGAAATATTTAACTGGATTAAATAGAATTGACGGAAAATTAGAATTGTCTTTTTGCGGCGCTCCGGAAAAATTGATTGAATTAAGCAAAGAATCTGAAATTGACAGGAAAGAAATTAGAGATAAACTGAATGAATTTACAAAGAGGGGATTGAGAGTTGTCGGCGTGGCTTATAAAAAAATCGGGCATTTAGAAACTGAAAAAGAAAAAATTGAAAAAGAATTTCATAATTTAACTTTTGTCGGACTAATCGCTTTAAAAGATCCTTTAAGAAAAGGAGTGAAAGAAGCGTTTAAAATGTGCCAGGAAGCTCATATGCGTCCGATTATTATTACCGGTGATCATCAAAACACTGCTGTCGCAGTTGCCAATGAATTAGGAATGGAAATAAAAAGAGGCGAAGTTATTTTGGGTAATAATTTAGATAAAATTTCCGACAGGGAATTAAGGGACAGGATTGAAAAAATAAAAATTTACGCCCGCGCCGAACCGAGGCATAAAATGAGAATAGTTGAGGCCTGGCAGAAAAAAGGAGAAGTAGTGGCGATGACCGGCGACGGAGTTAATGACGCTCCGGCTCTGAAAAAAGCGGACATCGGCTTGGCAGTCGGATCCGGAACTGAAGTTGCCAAAGAAGCGTCGGACTTAGTTATTTTAAACGACTCTTTTGAAGTGATCGTCAAAGCGGTCAGAGAGGGAAGAGTGATTTTAGATAATATCAGAAAATCAATTTCTTATGTTTTGGCTGATTCGTTCACTTCACTTTTTTTGGTCGGCTCTTCTTTTGTTCTTGGCTGGCCATTACCGATTTTACCGGTGCAAATTTTATGGAATAATCTTGTTGAAGACACTTTGCCGGATATCGCTTATGCTTTTGAGCCGGAAGAAGAAGGAATAATGAAAAGAAAACCGACTCCTTTGAAAGCTCCCTTGCTGAATAAAGAAATGAAAGTTTTGATTTTCGGAACCGGACTGATTGACCAGTTTTTAATTTTGATTTTATTTTGGATTCTTTGGGGATATTTGGGATTAAATTTGGATTATTGCCGGACAATGGTTTTTGGGGCGATGTGCATAGACACCTGCTTTGTTGTTTATTGCTATAAAAATTTGAGAAAAAATATCTGGCAGATAAATCCTTTTTCTAATAAATTTTTGATTTTAAGCTCTGTTTTGGTTTTTCTATTTTTTGCTTTAACTGTTTATCTTCCGCCATTGCAAACACTTTTAAAAACAGTTCCTCTTGGTTTCGGAGATTGGCTAATTCTTGTTTTAACTGGAATCATCAGTATGTTTTTAATTGAAATCACCAAATGGTGGTTTATATCAAGAAAAATGACAGAGAGAGAATAAATCCAAAATTTAATTTCTCCCCCTTTTTAAAGGGGGATCAAGGGGGATTTTTTTGAAATTAGAATTTGGAATTTATTTTGAAATAGTTTAAAAATTTGCTAAATTTCAATAATTAGATTAAAATAAAATAAAAGAAATAAAAATTGCGAGTGTAGCTTAGTGGTAGAGTTCTTGCCTTCCAAGCAAGCTACGCGGGTTCGATTCCCGTCACTCGCTCAAATTAAAGATTTATAATTTATGATTATAAATTTTCTCTTTTTTAAAATTACTACCTTCAACTTAATTAAAAATCAAAATTCAGAATTTTGAAATAAAAAAAAGAGGGTATTCAAAAATATGAATATTTTTCCCTCTAAAAAGTTTATTTGCTTTTATTAGTCGTGGAAAATGTTTCCTATCAACGCTCCAATTCCGCAGAGAATTATATGATAAATCCAAAAAACGCCGCAGAATAGAAGTATTCCTGTAAAAACAAGTATCCCTGCGCTAGTTAGTACTTCAGTAAGTATATCTGAAATTACTGGATATTCGCCGAAAAGGTTAACAATCAAACCTATTTGAAAAGATACCATTTTTAGTTTGAAAGTCAAAAAAGCAAATATTATAGCAGTGTAGTATGTTGGCAATACTAAATATCCACTTTTAGAGCCAGCAATTATTCCAGCAATAAAACCACCGCTTAAAGGGCCTATTAGCCATCCTATCGCTGGTATTAGAGATAGAAGTACGCAAGCGACGATTCCAATAAAAACTCCTAAAAGCACTTTAAGTAGACTTTCTTCTTCTTCTTTGAGAGGTTCAATTGTAACACCAACTGTGCATAAGAACACTAGAACTGAAATCAACGGAATATGTATATCAGTAGGATATTCAGTGCAAAGAAACAGATATGCCATTACTGCCGCTATTAAAACACAAGCTGCCTTTATTCCCAAATCTATCGTTTCAAGTATGTCCATTTTTTTTCTCACCTCCTATTTTTTTTAATCATAACTAACCATTTGGTTTATCTAAGTCAACTCCACTTAGATAACCCAATTTATCCATCAATATCTAAAAATGACAAATAAATTGAGTTATCCAAGTTATTTACCCCCTATTTTTTAAAGAACAATTTATTTTTTATCTTGTTTTTTATTATATCAATCTAAAAATTTCTGTCAAGGGTAATTTCTTGCCTTCTCCCGAAAATACTTGAGCGCAGCGAAATTATATTTTTGAGATTCCGTCGCTCAAATATTACGGGATTTGCAAAATTTGCCAAATCAAAGATTTGGATTTTTGCGAAACAAGCAAGCTACGCGGGTTCGATTCCCGTCACTCGCTCAAAAATTATTTTCTAACAAGTTCGTATAAAAACGAATTATACACAATCACGCCCTTAAATTATGCCATTACCAAACTCATCAAATCCAAAAAAAGGTCGCGACTTTGAAGAAGTGGTCGCCAAACTTTTAGGAAAAAGGTATAAAACGAGCTTCAAAGAACGGTCTATTGATATTGGAAATCCTCCAAAAGCACATAATTTTGATCTAGTTTCTGAAGACGGGAATATAATTGTTGAGTGTAAAAATTATTCATGGACGGAATCCGGAAATGTACCAAGCGCTAAAATGTCTTTTTTAAATGAAGCTGTTTTATACCTTTCTCATGCTCCGCAAAATAAAAAGAATATCATAGTATTAAGAAAAGATGAACACCCAGACAGGAAAGAAAGTTTGGCGGAATATTATGTGCGAACATATTACCACTTATTGGATGACGTAAATGTAATGGAGCTTGATGTTGACAATATGACACTCAAAGAAGTCGGGCGTGACAGCATATAACACTGTATATGAGGTTCCAGAAATTTGCCTTTTAGATGAGATAAATTATTTTTACTCTTATGGAAAATGAAATAAGTAATGAATATATTGAAAATGCTATAAACGAGCTGGAAAATTTTTTTGGAGTGAAAGAACCCGTTTTTGATGAAAATATTTTTTCGTTAATTAAAAACGACAAGATTAAAGATGCAATAAAACTAATAGCTCACCAGCTTGGACTACCCATTGATATTAATATTACAAATGTACCGAATGATTATAAATCTCAAAATAGTGACAATCAATTTCATAGCACACACTTAGCAAAAGTTCATCGGTGCGGATCTGGTAATGAAGGTATCATAGCTCAAGTCACTATTCCTGGTAGTGTGCCATTTTATGGGTCTTCAGCTTTAAATGGTTATCCGATAAATGTTAAGATAAGCGATAATTGTACAGAACATCCTGTCGCATTCGCAATGATAATGGCACATGAACTTTCGCATGTTTTACTATACTCATTGAATCATTTAAAAAAGGAAAATGAATTTTATACAGACCTTACCGCCATAATGCAAGGTTTTCAAAATATTTTCCAAAACGGGCGCGAAATTACAAAAACCGATGTAGAATATGGTTTTGTGAGCACCACGACCAAAACACAAACAACAACTTATGGATATTTAAACGATAATCAATTCAATTTTGCTCGCAATAAAATAAATTCAATATTAGAAAAAAATAGAAAAAGAAAAAAACTTTTATCGAATGAATTGAAAAAATTTGCAAAGTTATTATTGAAGTATGAGAAAACGTTATTCAAATTTAAAATTTTTTTGGAATTCTTAACAAAAAATACTAACAAAAGAATCTCTGATGATGATAGTAAAAAAATGATGGCTTTTTTTCAATTAGGGTATATAAGCGAATTAGATTTACTATTAAAGGAGTATAAAGGAAAACAAAAAATAATCCAAAATTTTTTTGAAGAACTTTCTCATTATACAAAACAAAAGATAAACCAGCTTTCCATTTATACTAAAGATCTAAAAACTTATTCCGACAAATTAAAAATTAAATTAGTTCCTCTGAGTAAAGACACTAAAATGTTGAAAAAATATATTAGTTATAAATATAGAACAAAAGTTTTTTCCTCTCTTTTATTCAAACGGGACAAAAAAATAATTTATTTCATCTAACACGGACTATTCTGTTCGCTTGCTAAATAAAATTATTTTCAATAATATGACTCAAAAAAAAGAAAAGTTCGCATTGTGGATTACAGACAAAGCAAAAAATTGTAAATATGATAAATGCAAGATTGAAGGCGTGAAAGATGAAGGACAAGGAACTCAAATGCTTAAAACAAAAATATATAATTTTCATAAAAAACACCCTACTTTTTGGAAGTCGGGTTTTATTATGCTAATTATTACAATAGTTAGTGGCATAGTGATTTTAGTAATTGAATATAATATTTTTAAGTAATACGATTTATGAATGATTATGAAAAAGCAAAATAAAAATATAAAACTTTATGACAAAAATATTAACTATATTTTAAAGACGAGCAAGAGAGCTAAGCAAGTACGGCTGGCGATTTATTGCGACGGGAGTTTGGTGGCGACAAAGCCATGGTGGATGAGCGAGAAAACTGTTGAGAAATTTATTATTAAAAAAGCAAACTGGATTTTGTCAAAGATAGAACATTTCAAGCAATTTAAAAAAAATAATTCTTTGGAACGCAATTCAAAAGATGAACAAGAAAAATATTTGAAATACAAAAACGAAGCTTTTAAATTTGCCAGCGAGCGGGTCAATTATTACAGTAGAATTTACAAAGTAAAATTTAATAGGATAACCGTCAAGAATCAAAAAACAAAATGGGGGAGCTGTTCCAAAAAAAGAAATCTTAATTTTAATTATAAAATTTTATTGCTTCCCAAACATATTGCTGATTATATTGTTGTGCACGAGCTGTGCCATTTAAAAGAATTTAATCATTCAAAAAGATTTTGGAATTTAGTTGCTGAAATAATTCCTGATTATTTGGAAATCAGAAAAGAAATCAGAAAAAAGGGTTTGGATTATTATTAAATGATTGTGGATAAAAAACTTGACATTTTTTTGGTTTAGGTGTATAATGAATAAAAGGGTGAGAAAAGCCCTTTTTTTATTTTAATTATTTTAATATTTGCCGAATAGACAGCCATTTTTTCGCTCAGTTGCTCGCCTCAGCTTAACTATAAGAAAATTGTTTAAAAATAATAAATTTGGTTTATTTAATA
>DAOWLE010000003.1 GCA_030643545.1 bacterium
CGCCCATTGCGGAATATTCTCGACTGCAGCCTCCCGTAGGAGTCTGGGCAGTGTCTCAGTCCCAGTGTTGGGGGCCATGCTCTCACACCCCCTACCCGTCATTGCCTTGGTAAGCCGTTACCTCACCAACAAGCTGATAGGACGCAGACCATTCCTTAAGTGGAAATGATTGCTCAAAACCTTTATCCCGCTCTTTTGATTAAAAACAACGCAGCATTAATTAATTTGAAAAATATTTTTCTATCAAATTTGCTACTATAAAAATTGTTTTCAATCAAAAGGGCGGGAACTATCTCGAATTAGCTTCACTTTCGCGAAGTTATGCGAGTCTTAAGGGTATGTATCTACGTGTTACTAACCCGTTTGCCGCTAACGCTGCTCACAGCTTTCAGCCATCTGCAATCAGCTTTTGAGTTTTTTTGAAAAAGCTCCAAGTGAATCTTTTAGATGCTCGGCTATTGTTATTAATTCAACAACAATATCTTCTTCTAAAAGTTTTTCATCTTTTATAATATCTATACAAGCAGCTACTTCATTAATGGAACCTAATGAATTTTGAATATATCTGTTAAAATCTCTATCTGAATCTTTGCCGGAACCTTCCGCAATATTTAAAACGACAGAAAGCGCGGCTCTTTTTAACTGATTTTTAAGATATTCAAATTCTCTAGGAAAATTTTTTGTATAGTAAATTATTTTGCGATGAAATAATTTTGCATCTTGATATACTCGAAACTCAAAAAATCTAAATTTACTCATAAGCTGTATGCTGATAGCTGGAAGCTGCAAGCTGCATTCGCGCGACTTGCATGCCTTATCCACGCCGCCAGCGTTCATCCTGAGCCAGGATCAAACTCTTAATAAAGAATTAAAAGTTTCACTGTATTCAAAATATCAAACTGCCAGATTAACTGGAAGTTGATATTCTGAATCAGTATCAAGCTCTTAATATGATTAGCTTTCAGCTATCAGCAAACCGCCAACAGCTAAAAGCTATATATAATAGTTGTAGTTTCCGGCCGACAGCAGATTGCTGATAGCTGAAAGCTACGATAGGACAACCACACAAAATTGTAGTGGAATATTCAATTGTGAAAGAACAGGAAAATCATCTCTTTCGCATTTGTCTTTCAGTTGCTGATTTGTAATTAAAAAAATTTAACCACAAATCAACAACCAAATTTTAAAAAGAACAATTTTTTAATGTAATTTAATAATAACAGTTATAAAAATAACTGTCAAGGATTAATTTATTTCGTGTGTTTTTCTTTCCACTCTTCAATCTTTTTATGGTTTCCAGAAAGCAAAACTTTTGGCGTTCGCCACTTTCTAAAAACCTCTGGCTTAGTGTACTGGGGATACTCTCTGCGAGCTTCCCGCTTCCCGCTTCCCGCTTCCCGCCCATTTTCTTTTCCAGATTTTTTATCAAAAGAAAATGATTCTTCCAAAAGAGATTCTTTTTTAATCACTCCTGGAATTAATCTGCTTATTGCGTCTGTTATTATCATAGCTGGCAACTCTCCGCCTGTCAAGACATAATCGCCAATAGAGATTTCTTCGTCAGCGATATGCTTTGCCACCCGTTCATCAACTCCTTCATACCGTCCGCAAATTAAAATAATCTGGCCTAATTTTGAAAACTTCCTCGCCATTTTCTGATCAAACTTTTTTCCTTTCGCCGAAAGTAAAATAATTTTTCTTTTACTTTTTACTTTTTCCGCCTTTGGCGGATCCGCCGTAGGCGGAAACTTTTTACTTTTAACTTGCCGCACAGCGGCAAATATCGGTTCCACTTTTAAAACCATTCCGGCTCCGCCGCCATAAGGCGTATCATCCACTGTCTTGTGTTTATCTTTTGTATAATCCCGCAAATTATGAATATTAATTTTTATTAATTTTTTGTCCTGGGCGCGCTTAATAATGCTTTCGGAAAAATAACTTTCAAACATATCGGGGAAAATGGTGATGATATCAAATTGCATATTGACAAAAATTATTAAAATGATAAAATTGTAAATGAAGGAGGGGGTAAAAACGAAAATAAAAATATTGTTAGAAAAACTATTAGAAAATTTCGGTAATTCTCCAGATGAGCCAACGCCTGCAGTAAACAATCTATTAACAGTGATTGTCTCGATTATTCTTGTAATAGTATTGCTCTTTGGATGGAAAATTTTGAATTTGAACAGTACAGGAATAATCATTACAATTGCTTATGTGGCAATCTTTTTTGTAGTAATGTTCTGTATATGTTTGCATATTGCAAAAAGGATTTGCGAAACAATCAGGTCTCTCAAAAAATCTTAAAAAACATTCTTCAGTCAAAAAATAAATTAAATGATTGGAGATTTTTTTTATTCTAAAAAAACAAAAACCGCCTACATAATTATAGCACGGTTTTTGTGAAATGTGAATTTACAATTTCAAATCGTTGACTACATCGTCGACATTTTCCGCTTTTTTAGCTTTTGGATCTTGTCTTTCAGAACCTTCCGGCTCTTCAATTTTAAGATTAACTCTAGCGCGGTTTTTGGCGCCAATGACTCTCAAAAGAGTTCTCAAAGATTTGGCGGTTGAACCGGCTTGGCCAATAACTTGGCCCATATCTTGCGCGTTGACTTGAAGAGTAATCAAAACTCCCATTTCGTCAACATCGCGTTTAATCTTAACATCGTCAGGATTGTCAACAATTGATTTAACAATGTATTCAATAAATTCTTTGTCTTTTTCTTGCTCAGCCATTCTTGTCTCCTTATTTAAGCTTGTCAGGATTCTAAATCCTAAACTACAAGCAGTTTAAAATCAATTATTTTTTAAAGCGACACATCGACCTTTAATTACAATTCGCGCCACTATTTATATTATACATATTTTAAAAATCTTGTCAAGTCTAAATGATTCCCAAAAAAATTTGACATTTTTGGATAAATGGTGTATGGTATATTAATTTGATTGAATTAAATTAAAACTATGAATTTTTCTAAAATTGCGGTAAAAAGGCCAGTATCAACGCTAATGATTGCCTTGGCGATTGTTATTCTTGGCGTTGTGTCTTTAAACAGCTTAACTTTGCAATTAATGCCTGATTTCGAATTGCCTTTTGCCGGAGTAATAACTGTTTATCCCGGAGCGGCTCCGTCTGATGTTGAAAAATTGATTACCGAGCCGATTGAAAAAAAAATGGGAACGATTTCTAATGTTAAAAATATTACTTCTGTTTCCCAAGAAAATTTATCAATGGTTAGCCTTGAATTTGACTGGGGAACGGATCTTCAGGGAACGATTTTCAAAATGCGGGATAAAATTGAATTTGTCAAAAACCAATTGCCGGAAGGAACACAAATTCCGATGGTAATCCAATTTGATCCTTCTCTTGCGCCATTAATGCAGGTGAGCGTTCACGGAAAAGATCTGGGGATAACCGAGCTTACTTCTTTGGTCAACGAAACAATCAGTCCGCAGTTAAGCAGAGTTGAAGGATTAGCGTCGGTGGAAATCGCCGGACAAAGCGAAAAAGAAATTCAAATTGCTTTGGATGGAAAAAAATTAGAGCAAGTCCGCCAGTTCAAAGGACAAAGAGGATTAACTGTTGAAGGGCTTTCTAATATTCTTCAGGCACAAAATTTAAGTTTGCCGGTTGGCGGAATAGAAAAATTGGGGCGGCAATTAACTGTTCGCGCTTCGCATAAAGTTGATTCTTTAGATATAATTGAAAATTTGGTTATTGGATTGGTTCCGGTTGATGATGATCAGGATGGTTTGCCGAATTATTTGGAAGCGATTTTAAAAACTAATCCACAGAATAGCGACAGCGACAATGACGGATATTCAGACGGCGAAGAAATTTTTTACGGATACAATCCTTTGATTGCTTTGCCGAATGATAAAGTAAGCGAGGAAATTCAAGCGCAATGGAAGATGGTGGCTTTGTCCGCAAGCCCGGAAATAAATGGCGAGACAACTTCGCTTTGCCTGAAAGATGTTGCCGAAGTTAATGAAATTGTCAACAACTCTTCAATTCTTTACCGAATGAACGGCGAGCAGTCCGTTTCTCTGATTTTAAGAAAAGAAGCGTCGGCAAATATAGTCAATGTTTCTGACGAAATCCATAAAAAATTAGATGAGATAAAAGATGATTTAAAAAATAACGGCAGCGAAGTGGAATTTACTCCGGTGATGGACCAGTCGGTTTTTATCAAACGATCTTTAAGCGATGTGAGCCGCAACGCTTTTCTCGGAGCGCTCTTAGCGGTTTTGGTGATTTTTATTTTTCTCCGCCGCATCAAACCGACTTTAATTATTTTCCTGTCTATTCCTTTGGCAATTACGGCAACTTTTGTTTTAATGTATTTTACAGATATTTCTTTTAATATTTTAACTTTAGGCGCGATCGCTCTGGGAATTGGAATGCTTGTTGACAACGCCATTGTTGTTTTAGAAAATATTTTTCGCTATTCGCAAGAAGGAAAAATTACTGACAAAAAACAAGCGGCTATCCTTGGCTCTTCAGAAGTGAGCGGAGCGATTATTGCCTCCACCTTAACAACTGTGGCGGTGTTTCTGCCAATTGCTTTTGCGCCCGGATTAATTTCAGAATTTTTTAAAGAGTTTGCTTATGTAATTGCTTTCGCTTTATTTTCTTCTTTGTTTGTCGCTTTGACAATTGTTCCTGTTTTGGCTTCAAAATTATTTAAAACGACGGAAGCGCCTTCAGGAATTACCGGCGAAGGCAAAAAAACTTTTTCTAAAAAATTGCAGGAAAAATATAAAAGAATAATTACATGGGCGCTTTGTCATCGGGCAATTACTTTAATCATTATCTTTGCTGTTTTTTGCGGTTCTCTTCTTTTGTTTCATTACGGGCTTGAACAGGAACTTTCGCCGCCGGTTGATATGGGGCGATTCAGCGTTTCAATCAAAATGCCGGCGGGAACTTGTTTGGAAAAAACCGACCAGATTGTAAAAGCAGCTGAAGAAATTTTGGATGATTATTCGGAAATAGAAAAAATTTCCAGCAGTATCGGGCTGGGAATAGGAATGCAGTCGCAGATTTTCGCTGCGGCCGGAGGACAGGCAAATCAAGCGGGAATTGGAGTTGAACTTGTTCCTTTAAGCGAAAGGGAATTGTCAAGCGCGGAAATTGTTGAAGATTTTGAAAAGAAATTCAGGGAAAAATTAGCCAGCGACAGCGATGAAGACGGATTGAATCTTGGCGAAGAAATTGTTTATGGAACAGATTTCGGAAACAGCGATACTGACGGCGACGGATACAAAGACGGCGACGAAGCAAATAATAATTACAACCCGTTGGTTGTTTCTCCTTTTGACAAAATTGAAGATGAATTTTTTAAAGAAAGGAAAATTTTAATCGCGGTCAGTCCGGAAGAAGATGTGATGAATCTGGGAAGCACAATTCAATATCAAATTACTGGACAAAAAATGGAAGAAATCAAAAAAACAGCTGATAAACTTATGGAAAAGATGGAAGAAGTGAACGGAGTGAAAAATATCACTTCTTCTCTTGAAGAAAATTTGCCTGAGATAAATATTTTTATTGATCAGGCAAAAGCCGCGGAGAAAGGATTGGCTCCGGCGCAAATAATCGCCGGATTAAGAGAAAAAGCGAGCGAGAGCGAAGTGATTTCTTTTCGTCAGGACGGCTCTTTAGTTAAAGTAAATTATTCTTTGGCAAAAGATCAGAGAGACAGCTTGGAAAAATTTAAAAAAATAAAAATCGCTACTCCGTTTGGCGAATCAGTTGAGTTAGAAGAAATCGCCAGTTTTGAATCCGGATACGGACCGACAGCGATTTATCATACAGATGGAATTAAAGCGATTACTATTAACGCGGACGCGGCAGAAGGACGGAGTTTGACGGCGATTATGACTGACATTGAAGAAGTCCGCAAAGAGATGGAAGTTCCAGACGGATGCGAAATTAAAGTGTTTGGCCAGTTCGGAACAATGGAAGAAGTGTTTGAGGATTTGACGAAAATATTTATTCTATCAATTATTTTAATTTATATTATTATGGCTTCGCAGTTTGAATCATTGCTCCAGCCGTTGATTATTATGTTCAGTTTGCCTTTGGCGGCGATTGGAATAATTTTCGCTTTATTTGTGACTGGGACAACGGTGAGTATGATTTCTATGACCGGGGTAATTGTTTTGGCGGGGATTGTCGTCAACAACGCCATTGTTTTAATTGATTACGTTAATCAATTAAGGCGGCGGGGGCTTTCTGTTCATGACGCTTTGATTCAAGGCGGAATGATCAGAATGCGGCCGATTTTTATGACCGCGGCAACTACTTGCTTGGCTTTGGTTCCTTTGGCGCTCGGATTGGGCGAAGGCGGGGAAATGTTCCAGCCAATGGCGATTACCATCATCGGCGGACTTTTATTTTCAACAATTCTGACTTTAATTGTTATTCCGGTTGTCTATTCGGTTTTTGTAAGGGAGAAAGCAGTAGTAAGTATCAAGCAGTAAATAGAAAGGAAAAATTAATCCCCCCCTTTTTTTAAAGGGGGATCAAGGGGGATTTTTGAAGTTCTTTTAAAATTAAAAAGGGGGAAAGAAAATTAAAAAAATAGGAGGTGATAAGAAAAAATGGAGAAACTAAGCAATTTCAGCAGACAAGAGAAAAAGAATTTTAGAAGGATAAATAATGAAATAGGCGAAGTAGCGGTTGCGTTTCAATTGCCGGAAAATATTAAGGGGAAAGTATTTCAGTTATATTTAAAAGCAAAAAGAAAAAATTTGCTTAAAGGAAGAGATTTGAAAACGATTTTTGCCGCTTGTCTAGGTATTGCTGTTAAAGAACAAAAAATACCGTTAGCAATAAAAGATATTACAGATGAATTAGATGTTTCTTTTAAAACAACGAAACGCTTAATGAAAATTATTGCGCAAAACTTACAGATAAAGATTTTGCCCATTGAGATTTCTTCTTTTATTGATAAATTTTGTGCAGATCTTAACTTAAGCGATAAAGTAAAATCAAAAGCGGAAAAAATTCTAAGAAAGGCAACAGAAATGGGATTGACTAACAGACCGAGTCCGCAAGGAACAGCGGCTGGCATTGTCTATATCGCGGCGTTATTAAATCACGAACACCGTACGCAAAAGGAAGTATCAGATGTTGCAGGCGTGACAGATGTTACGATTCGGAGCAGATATAAAGAGATAGCAAAAGAATTAAACATAGACGCGCTATCATAAATCTTTCCCCTTTTATTTTTTTCAAAACAAAATTTGAAACTTATTTAATTTTTTGGTATAATTTAAAAAGATAAATTTTCTCCTCTTATTTTAAAGGGGGTAAAATAGTTCTTTCAAAATTTGATTTCTCATAGGCAGAAATTCGGCTGAAATTTTTTTTGGCTGAGTTCCTGTTTATGAGAAAAAAGGCAGGATGGAAAAGGTGATAAAAAAATGGAAATTGGATTTGTGATTGGAGGAATAGTAATTTTCGGAGCGGCAGCGGTGATTGTTTTATGGAGCTGGAAAAAAGTAAAAGAAAGAAAAGAGGCGAGAATTTTTACTAACGAGGGAATCGACTGGATTGCTAAGATGAAGAACTTAGCGTCAAAGATAATGAAATGGAGAAAAGAGGAAAGAAAGGCGAAAATTTTGGAGCCATAAAAGAAAGATGAAAGAAAAAGGAGGTGAGGAAAATGAAAGAAATAGAAGTAAAAAAATGTCCGGAATGCGAGAAAATATTACTTGAGTTCAAAGAATACAGTAATAATGGCGGCGGTCTGAGAAAAGGATTAACTCGTTACTATTGTAAAGATTGCAAAAGAACATACAATGAAGAAGATGTTATAACGAGTATAATTGCAAAAAAAATATCCCCAGTAGAATTATCGGAAGAAAAAATTAGGAGAGAAATGCTTAGTTTGAGAATTTCTGATAATAAAACAGCGGATGAAGCCAGACAAATAGTGGGCGAAGTGAAATCAGAAGAATTGACCGGGTGGTTCTGATGAGTGAGAACAAATTGAGCATAAAGATAGACATTGTTTCGGCGGGAATAATATTGCTATTAGGAATTGGAGCGCTATCTTGTTTTGGATTCATTCTGATTGACGCTTTTTTGTTCGGAGAAAAATTAGGAATTCAAACAGCAGGAACGCTTTCGTTCTGTGTAGCGGTGTTATCAGGAATAATATGTTTTACTCTTTTTACTTTTTTAAAAGAGAGAAGGATAAAAAATAGGAGGTGAAATAATGGGAGAATCTGATAATCGGGATGATCGGTTGGAAAGAATAAAAGGAGATATAGGAGAACAATTAGAAAGCGGAAAAATAGTTCTAGGAATGGGAGAATACTGAAGTAGTGAAGTCAGAGGGATCTTGAAAATAAAAAAATTCTCCTTTGATTTTTAAGGAGAGAAGAAAATGTAGGGAGGTAGAACAATAATGATATCAGCAGAGGAAATGTTTAAAGAGAATAAGAAATTAGAAGAAGAGAGAAAGAGCAGAAGTGGCGATCCAATGAGTTATGGATCAAGAGAATAAAAAGAGGAGGTGGAAAGAAAAAAATGGGAATAGAAGAAATAAAAGGAATAAAAAGTTTGGAAGAATTGCTTGCATATATGGAGAAAGAGAAGGGATCTTTTCCCGACGCAGAAATGACGCTAGTTGCCAGCGCAAATTTTAGACAAGGAATAAAAACGAAGTTTGTGGATCCTGCAGAGAAAAAAGTATTAATGGTAAATTTCAATGTGATAAAAGCAGGAGGAGTTTGGGAGATTTCTGAGAAAAAACCACAAGTTCAAAAAGCAGAAACTCCGGTAGAAATGATAGGGAAAATTATCGGAACAGTGGCATAGGAGGTGTGAAAATGAGAAAAGATAAATCAGTAAAAGATGAACTGACATTGAAAGAAAAACTTGACAAAGCAACGAGTGACAGACCAAGAACTTTCAAACATACAAAAGAAACCAGAGTAAAAATTGACGGAATAATAGTGGACGCATTGGAAATTCAAAAAGAAGGACAGGCAAATAGATACGGTTATCAATCTTTACGAGAGAAATTAAAAAGAATGTTCGGACTTTCTGTGCATGATCCAGGACAAGCGTCAAAGACAATGTATGTTTACAAGAAAGAAACAAGAGCTGAAAGAATAAAGATAACGACGAAAACGCCAACTAATGATTTGAGAACTAAAGCTGTAGGAGTTGAAGTGTAAGAGGATAACTAAAATGATAGCGATATTGGAAGTAATGATCGGAGACGAGGAAGCAGAAGGACTCATAAGAGGACTTGAGGATATGAATTTGGTAGGCAGAGAAACAGACGAAGACAGCGGAAAACAGCTTATCATAGTGGACAGAGAACAATTTGGCGAGGAAGTTATTGACTGGCTAAGTAAATTAGGAATTTTCAGAGAAATCGGAACATAAAAAAACAACAAAATGAGCTTGAGGTAATTGCAAAAAAGCGATTTTACCAAGAGCTCTTTTTTTTATTTGATTTTAAAAATAAAATGTGGTAGATTTAAAATAGAATTATGTTTTATTTAATCAAAAACTTGCTTAGAAAAATTTTGCCTTACCGGATTATTTTATGGACGCATAAAATCCGGGCGGTTTTTGCCGCAGTTTTTTACGGTTTTCCGGCGAAAAAATTAATTATTATCGGAGTTGCCGGAACAAAAGGAAAAACAACTGTTTGTAATTTAATCGCCAGAATTTTAGAAGAAGACGGAAAAAAAGTGGCGATGATTACCACGGCAAATTTAAAAATTGGAAAAAAAGAATGGCTGAACAAAGTTAAAATGACCACGCCATCGTCTTTTTTTATCCAGAAGTTTTTGCGAAACGCGGTTAAAAAAAAATGCGATTACGCGATTATTGAAACCACTTCTCACGGATTGGTCCAGTATCGGCACTGGGGAATTCCGTATCAAATTGTTGTTTTGACAAATTTAATGCCGGACCATTTGGATTATCACAAGACCTATGAAAATTACCGCGACAGTCACTTGAGATTATTTAACAAGAATCTAAAAACTTTAATTTTGAATAAAGACGATGAGAGATTGGAATATTTTATAAATGCTATTCCCGTAAAAGTGAGAATTCAGAATTATTCTATTGGAGTGGATTCCCGCCTACGCGGGAATGACAAGGGGGAGGAAAATCAAGCCAACTTTTTTGCCGATGAAATTAAATTAGAAAAAGAAAGAACAAATTTTGAATTGGTGGCGAATAGCCAAACAATAAAAATTAATTCTCCTTTGCTTGGCGAATTTAATGTGTCAAATTGCCTGGCGGCGGCCGCGGTCGGATCTGTTTGTAAAGTTAGTTTGGATAAAATAAAAAACGCCTTGGAAAAAATCAAAGGCATTGAAGGTCGTTTGGAAAAAATTAAAATATCTAACGAGCAAAATTTTGAGGTGATTGTTGATTACGCGCATTCGCCGGATTCTTTGGAAACTTTTTACGAAACAGTTGTTCCGTACGCCAAAGGAAAAATTATCGCGGTTTTGGGCGCTTGCGGGGATAGGGATAAAACTTATCGTCCGGCGCTTGGAAAATTGGCGGCAAAATACGCGGATTATGTAATTATTACGAATGAAGATCCGTATTCTGAAAAACCAGAAGATATTATTGAGCAAGTTTTTGACGGAGTGGTTAGTTCCCCCTTTTTAAAGGGAAACAGGGGGATTTTTGAAACAGATTCTGAAATTTTATCCGCCGAAGGAGGGCAAGTTCAGAATGACAAAATAAAGACATTTAAAGAAAATACAAATTGCTGGAAGATTTTAGACCGGCGCGAGGCGATTGAAAAGGCGATTGGTTTAGCTGAAGAAAATGATTTGGTTTTAATTACCGGCAAAGGCGCGGAGCAATGGATTGTCTACGGCGCGTCCGGCGAGAAAAAAATTCCTTGGGATGATCGGAAAGTTGTAAGAGAGGCAATAAAGAAAAAGTTAAGCGGTTAAAAAAAGAGCAAGCGGTTAAAAATTTGCTTGCTATGTTTTTTAAAGATTTAATATTCTCGTCCAAGTGTTGTTATTTTTTCAGTTTTTATATCTCTTTCTTGCCCTTGCCGCGGCATAAGACACTTTTTAGCAACTCTGAAAAAAACTGGTATTTCTGATAATTTTTCTTGAATTATTTCCTGAACGTTGCTTTTGTCAGAAGAAGAAAAAATTACAATTCCAAGATTTGTTATTGAATATTCTTCTTCTTTCATGCCTATTTTGATATTCCGAGGAAAAACTGAAATCGTGTATTCACCAGCGCTGGATTTTACTGTTATTGTGATTTTTTCTTTTTCTGCCCTTGTTGCTTTAATTAGAACCGTTAATTCATTAATAAGATATTCTTCTGTTATAAGATACTCTTCTGTCTTTTTTCTCTCTTCACTGTCAGTTTCTTTACCGTTGATTTTATTCACCTCCTATTTTTTTTAAAAGCGCGTTTTGTTTTTTTTAATGGCGAAAGTTATCCACCATCAAATAAACTATAACATAATTTTAGAAAAAAGTAATTCACATTTTGTAAAACAGAAATTTTTAATGTAACGTCTTTTCTACGGCCGTGGAAATCGCGCTATAATTTTATTTCATTCACTAACTTAAAATCAAGTTATAAAATGTAATACATATACTTCGATCGTGGTATAAGTATTACAATTAATTTTAAAAAAGTAGGAATTTCAGATAAAAAAAGAGACGGGATAGTTTTTTTTAAGAAAATTTTTTTCTCCCGTCAAAGTTTTGTTTTTTAATTGTTTGTAAAGTGCGCTATCATTCCAGAAAGACAAGGTGCATTTCTAATCTTCTCTCTAATTTTTTCCTCAATTTCTCTTTTTGGCATCTCGGGCCGCAAATTCGCTAACTGAAAATGGCTTTTAAGTTCTTCTTCTGTTACTATATTCTTGCTTTCTATTTTAATAGAACTAACTGAGAATGCTATCGTTATTTCTTCTTTTTTTGTTATTGCTATCAGTATTTCCTCTTTTTTTGCTTCTCTTACTGAGATTGCTTTTTCTGAAATTATTTCTATGCCTTTCTCGATTCTATTCTTATCAGGTTCA
>DAOWLE010000001.1 GCA_030643545.1 bacterium
ATTTTATTAGTTAAAAATCATTACTAAAACCAAAATCGGTGCGGCAAGATAACCAATTAATAAAATTAAAATTAAAATTGCCCAGCAAAGCATTAAAAAACTTCGCCAGCAAAGATGCATCAAGCGGATAAAAATACTGATAACTCGACCGCTTTTGGTGTAATCAGCCCACATCGGCTTGAATAAATTTCTGATTAAAATCCTTAAAGCTAAGGCGCGCCAGCCGTTTTTAATTTCTTTTTTGCAGAAACGAATCGCTTTTTTAAATCCTCGTCCGTACCACCAAAAAGGAAAATAAACCGATTCCGAAATTAAGGAAATAAAAATATTTTTAAATAAAAATTTCAAGGTCCGATGTTCTTTTGGCCAATTTAATTTGCTTGCCCCGTTAGAAAATTGTATCTCTTCTGGCGATTGAGATAAACCCTCTTTTTTTCTAATGGGGCTTTTTGTTGGAATTGTTATTTCATCATTCATATATTTTTATTTTAACATTTTTCCAGATTTATTTCTTCCATAATTCTTTCATCTTTAGAAAATTTTTCATATTCCGGCAAGTCCTCAACTTTTTCCAATCCCATTTTTTTCAAAAAATCAAAACTGATTTTATAAACATAAGAACGCGCGTCTTGTGGATTTGTAATTCGTTCAACTAATCCGCGGATTAAAAGATTTCTTACGATAAAAGACGAATTGACTCCGCGGATAAAATCAATTTGCGCCCGGGTGATTGGTCCGCGATAAGCGATAATCGCCAAAGTTTCCAAAGAAGCTCGCGAAAGATCCTCCTGCAATTCGCTTTTGAAAATTTTTTCCACCCAATCATTCGCTTCCGGCGCGGTAACCATTTGGATTTGATCTTCTTTTTTTAGAATCCTCAAACCGCGCTGATTATTTTTCAAATCATCAGCTAATTCTTCAACTGCCTGCTCAACTTTTTTCAAATCAGCTTTCAAAATCTTTGCCAATTTTTTAATTTTCACTGGCTCGCCCAAAGTAAAAAGCAAACTTTCTAAAATTAATTTTAATTGCGTTTTATTCATATCTCCTGTCATTCCCGCGCAGGCGGGAATCTACTTTAAAAATAAGTTTTTAAAAAATACACGTGGATTCCTGCCTTCGCAGGAATGACATAATGATTTTTGAGCGTCTCTTAAAAATTACTTTCCGAACGGTTATTTTCTAACTGCCTTCAAAGTTATCTCCTGAAAAATTTTATCCTGGCGGACATCAACAATCTGCTGCCTGACAAGTTCTAAAACCGCCAAAAAACTGACAATCATCTCTTCATTAGAATTATTTTTATTTAACATTTTTTCAAAAGCAAATTCAGCCCGTTCTTTTAAACTTTCTTTTATTTGTTTTATTTTATCTTCCAAAGAAACAACTTCACGAATTACTTGCTCGGCGATTTTTTCCGGCTCGGGCAATTTAGATAAAAGGCTGCCGAACGATTTATAAATATCTTTTTTGCCGATATTTCGCGGCGGATAAAAAACGCTCTGGAAATTGAAATAAGCCGGCCGCGAATAAGAAATATATTTTTTCTTCGCCATCCTGCTTAATGATTTTGCCAATTCTTTAAATTTTTTATATTCCTGCAATTGCTTTTTTAAATCTTCAATATTTTCTTCTTCATCGTCAGTTATTTCAAGCGTCGGCAAAAGCGCTCTTGATTTGATTAAAATCAAACGGCTGGCAATCACCAAAAAATCAGCTAAAACCGCCGGACTTATTGACTGGCAATTTTTCAAATATTCTAAAAATTGGTCAGCGATTTGCGCCAGCGATATCTCGGTAATTTCTAATTTTTTATCTTCAATTAATTTTAAAAGGATATCCAAAGGCCCTTCAAATTTTTCTGTTTTAAAAGTATACATAATTTTTATATCACTTCTCCCAAAATAATCACAAAATCCGCTTTTGATTTTATTTTGTTATCTGAATCGATAATTGCTTCAGCTTTAAATTTTTCTTTTAAGAATTCTAATGTCTGAAGTTTCTTGCCGCTGGTAAAATCATAAATAAAATTACCGTGAATTTCCGGCAAAGGAATATTTGAAGTTTTAACAACAATGTAGCCCAATTTTTCCAAAGCTCTGGCAGAACTGTTGGCTAAATCCGGAAAACCGGTTCCGTTTTGGATTTCAATATTCGCCGACTCGGTTAAAATAATTTCTTTTTCTTTTTCCGCCAAAACTTCCTGAGAAAAAATATTTTGGAATAGTTCCTGGATTTCGCTGAAATCTTTATTTCGCGGCAGAAGAACCGAAGCATTGTTAATTCTCGCTCCGCGCAAAAGCCCATCAATCGGATTGGAATCAATTACTTCATTAATTGTCGCAGTTGGAGAAATTTTGGAAGAAATTTCAAGAAATCGGCTGATTTCTATCGGCTGGATATTTGTTCTCAAATGTTCGCTTAAAGTTTGTAGAAGTTTATTTAAAAATTTCAAATCAGAAATAATTCCTCCTGAAAAACTTTTTTTCTTTATCGCTTCAAGCATTTCCTGCTGGCGTTTAGCTCGGTCAAAATCCCCCCTTAAACTGTGGCGCGTGCGAACATATTTTAGAGCCAACTGTCCGTTAAAATGATGTTCGCCTTTTTCCAATGAAAATGTTTCATATCCGCATCCCGGCGTTGGAAAAAGCGGATCAAAAATTTCTTCCTCTATTTCCAAATCAATTCCGCCAAGAGCGTCAACAATATCAATAAATCCCTGAAAATCCAAAATTAAATAATAATGAATCGGCAGTCCGCTGATTTCTTCAATTGTTTTTTCAAGAATTTCTATGCCCTGATTTTTTCCGTTTAAATTTTCTCCATAAGTTTTAACCGCATTGATTCTGCACCAATAATCAAAATTAAATGGCTGAACCCAAAGATCGCGGGGAATAGAAATGAAAGACGCTTTTTCAACTTCAACTTCAGGCAGATAAGCCGGATTAGTTTTTATGCTCAAAATAATAATCGTATCAGTTAAATCTTCTCCTTGATGCCCTTCACCGCCTTTTCCTAAAAGCAGGATATTCACCCGTCCGTCTTTTTCTCCGCGAAGAGGATTATCCTGGGCTAAATTTAAGGGCGATAATTGTTTAAGAAAATTTGTCGTATCTCCAGAAGTTATTTCAAAAACATTTTTGCCCGCGGAAAAAACTTTCAAAGCAAAAAATCCCGTTGAAACCAAAAAAAATATAAAAATGACAAAAATAATTTTTAATCCCCTCATTACCTTAATTTTAAAACTATTATAGACAAAGGTCAACTTTATTTGACCCCGTTCCAATCCCGAAGCATAACTTTCATTTAAGACAAACCAAAAGGCGAAGCCGCTTTGTGGCTCTATAATTCTATTATAGCAAATCTTGCGATAGGATCGGAACGGGGTTGACTTTTATTAAAAAAAATAGTATCATTTTAATAAAGAAACATAAATAATAAAATTAAAAAATATGGAAAAAGACATAAAAACTCAAAGACAAGGCAATTTAACGCCTAATCACCTGGAAGAAAACAAAAGAGGGTTTTTAAAAAGCTCTCTGCTTTTTGTCTGGGAAATATCCAAAGTTATTATCATTTCCTTGGCGATTATTGTTCCAGTCCGTTATTTTTTAATTCAGCCGTTTTTTGTCAATGGTGCCAGCATGGAGCCGCAATTCCACGATGGAGAATATTTAATCGTTGACGAATTAAGCTATCGGCTTTCTGACCCGGAAAGAGGAGAGGTAATTATTTTCAAATATCCGAAAGATCCCTCGCAATATTACATTAAAAGAATTATCGGGCTTCCCGGAGAAAAAATAAAAATCAATCAGGAAAAAATCACTATTTTTAACAGCGGAAATTCTGACGGATTTATTCTTGACGAAAGCGATTATTTGCTTGACGGCAAAAAAAGAGATTTTTCAATGGAAACTAAATTAAGCGACGGTGAATATTTTGTTATGGGCGATAACCGCCGCGCCTCTTCTGATTCAAGAACATGGGGATCTTTGCCTGAAGATTTTATTATTGGCCGCGCATGGATAAGAGCCTGGCCTTTAGATAAAATAGATATTTTAGAAAAACCGGAATACTAAATACTATAAATTACGAAATGTCATTGCGAGCGGAGTAGCAACGAAGCGTGGCAATCTCGTAATTTAAAGAAAGGTTATTTTTAATAGCTTGGGATTGCCGCGTTGCCCTGCTGGGCTCCTCGCAATGACGGTGAAAATTTTGAGTCTCGTAATTCAAGATAACTAAATTTATGCTAAGAAAAAAAATAATAAAAAATAGAAAAAAACTAACGGATAAACCTAAAATTACAATCAAAAAAGACATCGTCGCTCCCTTGCAAACAGTAAAAGGAATGCGCGATATTTTGCCGGAAGATTGGAGATATTGGGATTTTATTTTAGAGCGGGCAAAAAAACTTTGCCAGGCGTACGGATACCGGCAAATTGAAACGCCTATTTTGGAAGAAACAAGTTTATTCAGCAGAAGCGTCGGAGAAGCGACTGATATTGTTGAAAAAGAAATGTATTCTTTTTATTCCAAATCAAGAGAAAATCTTTCCCTTCGCCCGGAGGCGACGGCCGGAATCGCCCGCGCTTATTTAAAAAACGGAATGGCGAACTGGCCCCAGCCGGTAAAATTATTTTACTTCGGAGCGATGTTCCGCTATGAAAAACCGCAAGCCGGACGACACAGGGAATTTTGGCAGATTGGCTATGAAACGCTCAACGATCCGTCTTCCGTTTTAGACGCTCAGGTAATTCAATTGGCTTTTAAAATATTTGAAAAAATTGGCTTGAAAAATTTAACTATTCAGATCAACAGCATTGGCTGCCCTGAATGCCGTCCGGAATACCAAAAACTTTTAAAAGATTATTATCGCAACAAGACGAACAGAATTTGCCTTAACTGCCGAAACCGATTTGCAAAAAATCCTTTGCGGCTTCTTGACTGCAAGGAAGAAAAATGTATTCAAATAATTAACGGCGCTCCGCAAAGCATTGATCATCTTTGCTCTGAATGCCACAATCACTTTAAAGAAATTTTAGAATACCTTGACGAGTTAGAACTTCCCTATACTTTGAATCCGTTTTTAGTCAGAGGTTTGGATTATTATACAAAAACTGTTTTTGAAATCTGTCCGGAAACCGGGCCTTTTGCCGGATTGGCTTTAGGCGGCGGCGGCAGATATGATGAATTGATAAAAATTTTAGGCGGTGAAGAAACTCCGTCTCTTGGCTATTCAATGGGGGTTGAAAGAACTGTTCAGGAAATGAAAAACCAAAATATATCTGTTCCTCCACTATTTACGCCGAAAGTTTTTCTTACACAATTAGGCGAATCAGCAAGAAAAAAAAGCTTGAAAATTTTTCAGGATTTAACTGAAGCAAATATTAAAACAGGGGAATCTTTCGGGCGAGGAAGTATTAAATCGCAGTTAAAAGTGGCGGATAAACTCGGCGTCAAGCTTGCTTTAATTCTGGGACAAAAAGAAGCGATTGATAAAGTAATTATTATCAGAGATATGAAAACCGGCATGCAGGAAATTGTCCGTTTAGATAAAGTAATTGACGAGATTAAAAAACGGCTGAAAAATATTTAATTTTTGAACTTTTATGGATTGTCTTTTTTGCAAAATTATTAAAGGAGAAATTCCAGCGGAAATTATCTGGCAGAATAATGAAATTTTTGCTTTTAAAGATATTCATCCTTTAGCGCCAATCCATATTTTAATTATTCCCAAAAAACATATTTCAAGCATTGTTGAACTTCAGGACAGCGATGAAAAATTAATGGGAAAAATGATTATGGCGGCAAAAATGCTTGCTGAAAAACAAGGAATTGCCAAAAACGGCTACAAACTTCTTTTCCGCGTCGGCTCTCACGGAGGACAGGAAATTCCTCATATTCATTTGCATCTTTTAGGCGGCGCTCGTCTTTTTGAAGATATACATTCAATAAACAACTAATTTCCTATTTATCGCTATATTATTTATACCATTATCATAATCTAAAAGCTAAAATAAAAAATCTAAAAATAAAAGCAAAAAATAAAAACCTTTAATTTTTTGTTTTGGATTTTTTGTTTTGGATTTTTAGAAAAGGAGGTGTTTTAATGTGGTTGTAGTTAAAAAAAAAGATAACGAAAGCGTTGAAAGTTTATTAAGGCGCTTTTCAAGAAAGGTTCAACAGAACCGTGTTTTGATTAATGCCAGAAAAACAATGTTCAAAGAAAAAGCTCCAAACCGCAACAAGCGAAGAATGTCAGCCGTTTATAAAAATAAAGCGAGAAAACAAAGAGAGAAATTAGTAAAATTAGGAATTATTGAAGAAAGAACCGACCGCAACAGAGGAACATTTAGAAAAAGCAGATAAAAATATCTGAAAATTATTAAAATTAAAAAAAGCGGCATTTACAAATGCCGCTTTTTTTGTGTTTTAATATTATCAAAGTTTTATTTTATACTAATTTCTCCTTTAAAATTTTTAATAAATTTTTGATTTCTATCCTTTCCTGCTTCATTGTGTCGCGGTCGCGGATAGTCAGATCATTTTTTTCTAAACTTTCAAAATCCACAGTCAGGCAAAAAATAGTTCCGATTTCGTCCTGCCGGCGGTACCGCTTGCCGATTGAACCAGCTTCATCATATTGGCAGTTAAAATGCGGTTTTAACAATTGATAAATTTCTTTCGCCTTTTTAACTAATTCCGGTTTATTTTTTACCAAAGGTAGAACAGCGATTTTAATCGGCGAAAGTTTAGGATGAAGTTTTAATAAAATTTCTTGTTCGTGTTTATTTTTGGCTTTTTTGTTTTGGCTTTTGGATTTTTCCCTTCCTCCGGAAACTTCCGTATACGCTTCGCATAAAAACGCCAATAAAATTCTTTCCGCTCCGACAGATGTTTCAATAATATGAGGAATATATTTTTCACCGGTTACTTCATCAAAATATTTTAATTCTTCTCCGCTGTGTTTTGAATGATTAGATAAATCCCAATCCCCGCGATTATGAATTCCTTCAATTTCTTTCCAGCCGAATGGAAAATGATATTCAATATCAATTTGCCTTTTGGCATAATGCGCCATATCTTTCCCCGAAACTTCTGTTAAACGCAGATTTTCTTTTTTAATTCCTAAATCAATATACCATTTCATTCTTTCTTCTTTCCAATATTCAAACCACTCGTCAGGCGTTTTAGTGTCTGTTTCGCGCTTGTTTTGCGCGCTTTTATCATCCGTAGAATGACAAAACCATTGCATTTCCATTTGCTCAAATTCCCTTACCCGAAAAATAAAATTTCCCGGGGTAATTTCGTTCCTGAATGATTTTCCAATCTGGGCAATTCCAAAAGGAATTTTTAGCCGCGCTGAATTTAAAACATTTAAAAAATTAACATAAATCCCTTGGCAGGTTTCTGCGCGCAAATAAGTCGCTGCCGCTTCGTCTTCAACTGCGCCCACAAAAGTTTTCATCATTAAATTAAATTTTCTCGGTTTGCTTAATTCTCCGCCGCATTCAGGACACAAACTTGAAACTTGGAACTTAGAACTTAGAACTTGTTTATTTTTAATTAAATCAGTTTTAAGTTTTGAGTTGTGGTTTTGAGTTTTGAGTTTTGAACTTTGAGTTTTGAGCTCGTCTAATTTAAATCTTTTATGGCATTTCTTGCATTCCACTAATTCATCGGCAAATCCCGCGGAAAGATGTCCGGATGCCTGCCAAATTTTTGGCGACATTAAAATGCTCGCGTCAAGTCCGACAATATTTTCTTGTTTCTGGACCATTTCTTCCCACCAGATCTTTTTAATATTGTTTTTTAATTCCACGCCTAAAGGACCGAAGTCGTAACAACTTCCAAATCCGCTATAAATTTCCGAGGAAGGAAAAACAAACCCTCTTCTTTTGCATAGTGAAATAATTTTATCAATTGAAACCATAATAATATTTTTTACAGCGGTTTTGAAAATTTCTTTTCAATTTTTTCCCGATGAATTGCATTGTAAGAACAAAAAGGAATAATCTTGCAGTCAGGAGTGACATAATGAATCCCGCATCGCTTGACTCTTTCCAAATCAAAATTATAAGTGTCCTGAAAATGCATTGTCCCGATAAAAAGAGATCTGCGATGAAATTCCGCCAAAGTTTCTTTTGACCCTTTTTTGAATATGTTGGTTATTAATTTTACCAGATCCAAACCTTTTGGCCCTTTTTTAGAATCAATAAATTTCGGCAGAGTTTTAATTATTTTGCCGCTCATCATTAATTTTTTAATTCTTGGAAAAAGAGATTTATCAAGTTTTTTGGCGGTATTTTCAACAAATTCAAAAAATTTGTCCGCGTCAACAAATTTAGTTATCGGAATAAATTTTCCCTTCTCAACAAAAAGATAAGTCGCCGCTCCGCAATGCGGATGAATGGTGAATTTCACTTGCTCTTTTCTTTTCCATGATTCAATAAGATGAGAAATAGGCAGAACGCAATTAGTCGGATAAAAATCATCTTTTGAAACTTGCCCGTCTGTCTGTTCACCAAGAAGCCGAAAAATATCAGGAATAGTAATTCTCATTTTTCTAAGTTCGTCAATTTCAACTCTTCCGGAAAAAGATATCGGCTGAAAATTAACTCCCCTGACCACATCCAAATTTTTAGCGGCAAATTTTACAATTTCTCCGATTTGATCGTCATTCGTTCCCCGGGCGATTGTCGGAACTAAAATTACGCTGGTTAATCCGGCTTTGCGGCAATTTTCAATCGCTTTTAATTTATTCGGCAAAGCATTATATCCCCTAATTTTTTCATAAATATCTTCCCTTAAACCGTCAAACTGCAAATAAATCGTATTAAGCCCGGCTTTTCTTAATTCCCGGCAAAATTTCAAATCGTGCGCCAACCTTTTTCCATTGGTGGCAATCTGAACCTGGACAAATCCAAGTTTTCTCGCCATTTTGATGATTTCCGGCAGATTATTTCTTGTCGTCGGCTCGCCTCCGGAAAATTGGACTGCCGGGCAGGAAACCGGTTTTTCCGCCCGCAATGTTTTTAACATTTTGTAAATTTGTTCGTCAGTCGGCTCATAAAGATAGCCGGCTGCCGCAGAATTGGCAAAACAAATCGGACAGCGTTGATCACAGCGATTTGTCAAATCCAAATTCGCCAAAATTGTTGTTGTTTTATGATTCGGGCACAATCCGCAATCAAAAGGGCAACCTTTTTCTTCTTTTGTGTTTGGATTTTCCACCCCGTTGCCGTCAGACGGAAATTTTTCAAATCTTTCATACGCTTCCACATCAGACCAATAAGTGTCAAAAAATTCCCCGTGTTCGGGACAGGTTTTTTGATAAAGAACTTTGCCGTCTTTTTCAATAATTTCAGCGTCAATAACTTTTAAGCACTCCGGACATAGAGATTTCGTTTTTTTTGTTTGCATAGATTTTACTAAATATTTTAAGAATTAAGTATTTATTTTTCGGATTCATATTTTTCAAATCCGATTTTTAACCAAGGCGCATATTTTTCCGGGTTTGTCCTTAAGTCATTTTTAAAACTTTCAATATTCATCCACTGGCACTCAGAAATTTCTTCAGGATTTGGAGAAATTTTACCGGAAATATTAACTTTTAAAACAGCGCAAATTTCATTTTCTGAACCAATATCTTTGTATGGAATTTGATAATGAAATTTAAATAAATATTTTACATCTTCGGCTTTTATTCCAAGCTCTTCAATCATTCTTCGCTCGGTCGCCTGCTCTTGCGATTCCCCTTTTTTTGGATGGGAAGCGATTGAACCGTCCCAAAAATCAGGCCATAATTTTTTTAATTTGCTTCGCTTAGTTAAAAGCAATTGCCCTTTTTCGTTAAAAACCATCGCCAAAAACGCCCGATGCAGAATTCCATTTCCCAAATGCGCTTCTTCTTTTGGAATTTCTCCAATTATATCATCATTTTTATCTACTTGTAAAATTAAGTCCTGCATAATTTTATTTTTTTAAAATTTAACCAAAGCGCCTAACAATTGACTGACTATCTTTTTTCTAATTTTCATTTGATAACAGTGATACAAAGGAAGCCAGCATAATAATAAAATGAATAACCAATATAAATATTGCCCGACACTAAAATATTTTATCATTATTCCAAAACATAAAAGAGTAATTGCAAAAAATGAAATTAAACTAAGATAACTCATTTTTTTGCCGATTTTTATAACTGTCGTATTAGTATTTCCTAAATCGTCCTGATAATCAACTATCTGATGAATTAAAAGTTCGTTAGCTGTTATAAAAGTAAATAAAATTCCAATTAGAATTGATAGCAAGTTAAAACTCCCTCCAGCTAAAGTTACTCCGGCTAAAAACGGAAAAAAACCGAACATAAATCCGTGAGTAGTTATATCTAAAAAAGATTTTTCTTTTAACCGAAGATATTTTACTGAGTAAAAAGTAGAAGCGAGAATACTTAATAAAACAAAAACAAATCCTAAAAAATTTATTTGCAGCGCCAAGGCGATTGGAACTATTAATAAAATCCCCAGAAATATTAAAGTTCCTTTTTTTGTGATTAAACCTTGAGCCAAAGGATTTTTATTTGACTGGACTTTCCCTTGATGTTTTTTATCAATTTCCACATCAAAATAATTGTTTATCACAAAACTATATCCAGTAACGCAAAAATAAATTATGGCGATAATAAGAAAATTTTTCAGAGAAGCGTTTGCCAGAAAAGCTCCAATAAGCGGAATCCAAAAATAGGATTTTATCCAGTCCTTAATTCTTAACATTTTAAAATAATAATATAGTTTTTTCATTTTCATTTTTGTTTAAAAATATCTTGGAATAAAATTGAGCTTTCTTTTAATTTATTTTCTTTCTCTTTTTGGCTAATTACTTTTTCATAAAGAGAAAGCATTTTTCTTGTTGAATTCTCAATGGAAAAATATTTTGCCCTAATTTTCGCTTTTTCTGACATTCTTTTTCTTAAATTTTCGTTATCAATAATTTTCAAAGCTTTTTGGCTGAAATCGTCAATATCATCAGAAGCCAAAAAACCATTTTCTCCATTTGTAATAACATCTTCTGATCCAATTGCTTTTATGGCGACGATTGGAAGTCCGCTTGCCATTGCTTCGGTAAAAATTGTCGGCTGAACTTCTGAAAAAGAAGAAAAAAGAAAGATGTCGCTTGCGTTATAGAAAGATGGAATTCTCTGATAAGAAATTTTATCAGTAAAAATAATTTTTCCTTTTAATCCTAATCTAAAACTTTGTTTTTCTAAATTTTCTTTTTCCGGACCATCTCCGACAATCATAAAATAAACATTTTTCCTTTTCTTGATTATTTTCTGAAAAACTTTCAGAAGGAAATCAAGATTTTTTTCTTCTGACAAACGGCAAACCGTTAAAAGTAAAATTGCATCATCTTTTATATTATATTTTTCTCTTATTTTTTCTTCATCGTCGGTTTTTTTAAATTTATTTATATCAATTCCAGAAGGAATAATGTATACTGGTTTTTTAGCGCCATATTCTAAAATTAAATCTTTAATGCTTTTGCTCGGAGCAATCACTGCATTACAGGAATTAGCGTAAAGAGTAGAAAGCGTTTTGGCAAGCGGCTTGCTTAATTCTTCCGGCAAAGGCGCGTAATGGACATAAAGATTATAACGAGTATGATAAGTAAAAATAAGAGGAAGTTTTAATTTTTTTGCGTAATACCAGGCAATTTGTCCGGAAAGAAAAAAATGGTGGCTGTGAATAATATCTAAATTTATTCTTTTAATCGCTCTTCCGATTTTTGGAGAAGAAATTAAAGGCAAAGGATAAGAAATTTTATAATTTAAATCTATTGACTTGAATCTGAAAACATTGGGATTCTTGTCATAATAGCCGGAATGTTTGGCGGCAAAAATATAAACATTATGGCCTTGTTTTTCCAATTCTTCGCGGTAATTCTCAATCACTGTGGTTACTCCGCTAACCGCCGGCAGATATGTATTTGTAAAAAATCCAATGTTCATATTTTATAATTTCCAATATTTCAAGTATGTCAAGAGGGGTATTGACAAAAACTAAAATTTATGATATTATGTAGAATAAAAAACAAAAATAGATAAAAAAACAATCAACAAAGCACTTTAAAAATTAGCACTTAATTCACCTTGTTAAATCTTTTGCTAAAAGCAAAAGAAAATCTTTGATTTTATTTAACGGGGTTCACCCTATTAAATTTGCTTCGCAACTATTTAACAGGGTAAAGAGAAGGAAGAAACTTTTCGGATGGTTAAATTGTCTGACAGAAATTTAAAAATAATTACTGTTAGATAATTTAGCCGTCCGAAAAATCGAATGGCTTAGGAGTGATAAAATTGAAAGAATATTTTTGTTTTGGGGATGCTCACTGCGCTATAGAAAAAAGCGAAGTGAGCGATGAAAGGTTTTATCCTATGCATGTAGCAGGACTACCAGAAGAGGAAAAGGAAGATTATCTTAAATTTTTTGACGAATTGACACAAAAAGCTTTTCAAAAACTTCTTGAACAAGCCCAGCAACTTCAACGACAAAAATCATTTGATTCTATGATTGATTTCGGAGACAACATTGCTGGAGGAGCAAACCAAGAAGGAATTAAAAGTGAAAAAGCTAAACGAGAACTGCGAAAATACTACGAATTGATTGCCAATGCTTTGCCAAAAATTCCAATATCGTTTCTTCGAAGCGGACATGTCATGGGATACAATGATCAAATTACCGAAATACAAGGACAAAAAGGCGGCAAAATGAGCATAGAAAGTTTCAATGCGGCAAAAGAATTAATCGGCAAACCATGGTTCAGTGAAAAAGTAGAAGAATTTATGCTTCTGTTTTTAGATTCGGAAACAACCAGAGAGTCAAAAAATTTCAGTAATCCGGAACAAGATTTTTTTATTGAAAAGGCGAAAGAGCAAGAGAAATTTATTCAGGAATGTTTAGAAAACGCAAGTAGAAACAATAATAAAATAATTCTGTTCATTCACGATCCGATGCAACTCAAAGAGCTTCAAAAAACTCTAAGACCATACAAAGAAAACATTGTTCTAATCCTTGCCGGACATATACATTCGCCTGCAATTTGGAAAATTTACTGTCTTTTTTCAAAGATAGTAAAAACTTTCAAAATCAGAATACCAAAGATATTACAGAGAACGCCAAAGCAACAAGCCATACAATCGTTAATACAAGAAATGGCAGATATGCAAGAAACAATCCGGTCATTTAACATAGAAATCATTCCGGCAATATGGGGACAAGTTGGACTTCCACAGCAAATAATTCTTGGCCGCGGTGGATACGCCATACTGACGCTCAATAACGATCAGTTTTCTTTGACTCACTACAAGCTCTAAAAAAAATCTTCCTTCTCTATTTTTTTTAATAAATTACGAATTGTTTAAAGCCGATCGGCGATTTACAAAAGCATTAAAATTTTGTTATCTTTTTAAAAACAACAATTTCATAATTTCATTAACTGATTTTTTGGGACTAAATTTTTTATTTTTAACAAAATCTTTCTGAACAATCGTCGTGTCCATCAAGCCGATAACAAAACGAGCAATCACCTTGCTGGAAAGATTGCTCAAAAGTTTTTTCTTTTTTTGCCCTTCTTTAATTAAATCCTCAAATTTTTTAATAATTTGCCATTGTAATTTTTGGGTAAATTTTATTGTTGTTTTATCCAACCGCGATATTTTCTGGATTGTCTCCTGAATAGGATTTTTTTCATTCAAGGAAAATTCCAAATAAGCCATCAATGTCTGATGGAATTTTTTTTCAAAAGTTGTTTTTAACCCGATTGGCTTTTTTAATTTTTCCAAAAGCGCCTCAAATGACTCCTGCATTACTTCAAGATAAATTTCTTTCTTGTTTTTAAAATGATAATAGAGCGCTGCTTTTGTAATTTTAACTTCCTTGGCAATTTCGCTCATTGAAACCGATGAATAGCCATAATCAGAAAAAAGCTTCTTGGCCGATTCAAGAATTTTTTCTTTAGTATTAAATCCACTTGAGATAGTTTCTTGTTTATTTATCATTTTTTTTTGACCGTTCGGTAAGTATAATATAATTATAAATCCCTTTGACAAATTAGTCAAAGGGATTTATCCACAGGAAATTTTTGTGCCGCGGGAGGGACTCGAACCCTCATGCTTTCTCAAACATTGGATTTTAAGTCCAACGCGTATACCAATTCCGCCACCGCGGCAATATATTAACTTTGAGTTTTGAATTATATCTTCTGCACTTTTATTAAATTCATATTTTCCTGAACGCTCACCGGCTGGCCAGTAACAATAACAATTTTGTCTCCGGAATTAACAATTTTTTTGTCCTGGACAAAATTAACCGCTCTGCTAATCAATTCGTCTAAAGTTCCGCATTCAGGCATAATATAAGAACGGACTCCCCAGATTAAAGACATCTGCCGATAAACTTCCGGATGATTGGTCATTACAATAAGTTTTTCCTCAAACCGATGCCGTGCAATCATTCGCGCGGTAAAACCGGATAAAGTCGCGGCTAAAATCGCTTTTGCTTTAATATTTTTAGCTAAATAATAAGCCGACTTTGATAAAGCGTTAGGAATTGAAATTTCGCTGTCAAGAAAATTTTTATCAGCCAGATTATCATAAGGAGAAATTTCCGTTTCTTTAATTATTTTAGCCATTATTTCCACAGATTTCAAAGGGTATTGCCCAAAAGCGGTTTCGCCGGAAAGCATTACCGCGTCAGTATGGTCAACAACCGCGTTGGCGACATCGCTCACTTCGGCTCGAGTCGGCCGAGGAAAACGAATCATTGAATTCAGCATTTGAGTGGCGACAATAACCGGCTTGGCTTTTTGAAGGCATTTGCCGATAATTTCTTTTTGAATTAAAGGAACTTTTTCCTGAGATATTTCTACGCCCAAATCTCCTCTGGCAATCATTATTCCGTCAGCGGTTTCTAAAATTTTATCAAAGTTTTTTATCGCTTCTTGAGTTTCTATTTTAGCAATGATTAAAGGAAAACTTATTCGCTGATCTTTCTTTGAAGATTGTCCGATACTTTTTTGGGAAAATTCTGAATAATATTTGTGGATTAAATTTTTTGTTTCTAAAATATCTTTTGCTTCCCCGACAAATGACAAAGCGACAAAATCAACTCCCTGTGATATTCCGAACTGAAGATCCTTTTTGTCTTTATCGGTGATTACGGAAATTTGCGTCGCGACTCCGGGAAAATTTATTCCGGCTTGAGAGCTAATAATGCCTTTATTTAAAACTTCGCATTCAACGCCGTTTTCCTTTTTTTCTAAAACTTTCAGTTGAATCATTCCGTCAGCAATAAGAATAAAATTATTTTTTTTAAGATTTCGGGCAAAATCTCCATAAGAAACCGGAATTTTTTTCAATTTATTTTCATCTTTTTTAAAATCGTCCTCTGGAACCAAAAAAACTTTTTCGTTTTTTTTAACTTCTAAGTTTTCTTTCAAATCGCCAATTCTAATTCTCGGGCCCTGCAGATCCTGAATAATCGCGATTGGCTCGTCAAGCTTTTTGGAAACTTGGCGGATATTTTTAATAATTTCCTGATGCGACTTGTGCGTTCCGTGCGAAAAATTAAGCCGGGCAACATTCATTCCTGCTTTAATCATTTTTTCTAAAATATCTTTAGAACCGCTTACCGGCCCGATTGTCGCAACTATTTTTGTTTGTTTCATAAATTTTTTCCTGTCATTTATAAAAAATTAAATTATTTTTTTCTCCACCAAAAAATTCTTAACAATTTCAAAAATTTTCTGATGGCCTTCTGAATTCGGATGCACGCCGTCTTCTAATAATTTTTTGTAATCCATTTTTATCCAATTTTCAAAGATTTCAATAAAGTGAACATCGCTTTCTTCACAAACTGATTTTATAATTTGATCGTATTCTTGGATATTTTTATTTTTAGGGGATTTATCTGTATCCCATGGCATTGGATTTACTTTTATTTCCTCTACTGGAGTTAATCCGACAAAAACGATTTTTAAAGAAAGTTTTCGGGCAATTTCTATAAATTTTTTGATATTTTCTTTGGTTCTTTCGGATTGAACCCAGAAGGTATTCTTGCTATGCACAAAATCAGAATCATTTGCCCCGATTGCAAAAATCATTATTGTTTCTTCTTTCCCTTCTCTTAATCTTTGTTTAATTTCAAATTCAAATCTTTCTAATAAATCCTCGGTTGTATTCCCTGAAATACTGAGATTATAAACCGAACAATAAAAATTACTTGGATTTGATAAATATTTTTCAACAAAAAATCGGTTTAATCGTTGAACCCAGCCGCCTTGTTTATCCCAAGCCCCATGCGCAATACTGTCTCCAAAAACGCAAATCCTTGCCATAAATTTTTAGTTAGAATAAATTATATTTTTATTAAAAAATTTTATAAAACATTTCCATCTTTATCAACAATTTTCGCCTGTTCAGGATACCATGCTGGATTTTCAGCAGTAATATATTCAAAACCATAACCCTCTGCGGCAAATTTAGTTCCTTTGGGAACATCAATGCAGTCGCCTTCACTTACTTCAAAGACATCATCACCGCAAAATATTTTTCCTTTTCCTTTTACCACTAATACCATAGAATGAATTTCGGTTTCAGATAAAAATTCTCCTTGATTTTCCGGAGTTCTGCCATTTAAAATCATGTGATTAATTTCTAACTGTTTGTCTTCAGCAGTATATTTTCTGATAATTTTACTTCTTTTATTAACAATTTTCGCCTCGTCTTTTTTGATTAACATTATTTTTATTTAAAATTTTTAAAATAATTATTATAATTCCGATTACAATCGCGCAATCAGCTAAATTAAAAAATCCTCTTAAAGGAATAAATTCAACATAATCAATCACATAGCCAAAACGAACGCGGTCCAATAAATTACTCAAAGCGCCGGAGAAAATTAAAATAAAGGGATAAGGTGTAAAACAAAAACGGCAAACATTCTGTTTTCTTTTTTGAACTATAAAAATTAGAATCCCAAGAAGAATAATCAGAAAATAAGCCAGCCACGGATTAAAAGGCAACCCAAAGGCAATGCCTGTATTCTGATGAATTTTTAATTTTAAAATTTCCGGAAAAATAGAAATGCTTTGCGCACCTATTGCTTTAGAAACAAAAAATTTAATCAGCTGATCAGCAAAAACGATAAAAATAAATAAAAACGCTGGAATTATTTTCATTATTTCTTTTTATTTTTTTCACAATCAATGCAAAAATTCGCTTCGGGAAACGCGTCAAGCCGTTTTTGATTTATTTCTTTGCCGCATTTTTCGCAAACGCCATAAGTCCCTTTTTCAATTCTCTCAAGGGCTTTTTTAATCGCTACTAAATCAACCTCTATATTTTGTTCAGTGGAAAGCAAACTTTCATAATCAGCGATTTCATTCGCGTTTTCATCCTGATGAGTGCCGATATGAGGAAAACGGGCTTTATAATCACCTTTAATATGCCGATTTTTCTCGGCGATTTGCTCTAAATCTTTAGTAATTTGTTTTTCCTTTTCTTCCAAAATTTTTTTATATTTTTCAATTGTTTTTTTATTCATAATTTTTTCTTAATAATTTTATTCTGTCTGTTTTGTTAAGCTCATTTTTTCTTTATAATGCTCCTCAACTTCTTTTTTAATTTCCGGCCATTTTGTAATCCATTCTAATCCGTCGCCAGCAGATTTTATTTCTCTGTCTTCGGTTATTTCTATCCGTATACAAAATCCTGCTTTATTTTTTTCTAAATACAAAAATTGTTTTTGCTCATCCGGCAAATTCATTAAATCTTCATCAGAAGAACTTGGCCATGAATATTGTCCGTCGCGAATTGAGCGAAGTTTTGTGCCATTCGGCGCTTGAATATATGCTTTGCTGTGAATATTAAACCGGTAAATTCCCGACTGCCAATTTGATGTGTTTACTTCAAACCAGTTAGGAAATTTTTCGCTTTCAATTAAATCAACCGCTTCAATTCCGGAAATTCTATGGTCTGGTTTATCTTTTTCTAATTCCTCTTGAACGCGCTCTTTTAAAACCCGCTCGTCATTATTATCAATCGGTCCGTCTGGATTCGGCCCAATCCATAATTGGGCTTCTTTCAATCCTAATAATTCAGTGTTAAGCAAAAACAAATCTTTGTCTTTGATTTTGATAAATTTGTTCATAGATTTTACCACTTAATTAACATTTAATAATTTTTAGTTTTTGTTAAAAGCAAATCAAAATTTTTGTATAAATCTTTTATTATATCAATGATTTTTTTATTGGCTCGCATTTTTTCTATGTCTACATTTATCTTATCGGCTGCTTCTTGTGAAAAATCAATACCAAGAATAAAATCTGTTACAGATTGTTTATTCGGTTGTTTTAAAAAATACTGTTGAAGAAGCAAATGCCATTTTTTAATATCTTTTTTGCTGACTTCAAAGTTTATCTCGCTAGATAAAATTTCATTCAAATAATCAATATATTCATTCCAATTTTCAATATGCTGATAAAAAATTTCGTCCTCTAATAATTTTAGCGACTGGGTAATATATTTCGATTTTGGACATAACGAATAAACATTATTTGCAACAATAAATTTTTCTCTGGCTATATCTAAAATTGAATGAAATTTTACCCCTGCCAAGAAGGAATCATCTTTTTCCAAATCATTTAAGACCAAGTTATTATAGTGCGTTTTATTTCTGTCTATGACTTTTAAATATTGAATATCTGGAAATAAAGCGCCAATAGAAAAATCTTTCTTTTTTTTATTCTTAAAAAAATTATCAAAAATTTTCTCTGTTAATACAATGTGTGTTATTGGAGCTGCCATATTTTTTTCATGCAATTAGATAAAAACTGAAAAGTATTCTATAATTCGCTATACAAAACATTTTATACTTTTTTAAACTTCTGCTAAAATTACAGTGTAATTTTCTTCTTCTTTTTTTTACTATACCATAATCAGAAGATTAAAACAAGTAGAAGGCGAAGTGGCGCCACCTCGCCTTCTTTTTAATTCACTTTATTAAAAAGGGGGAATTATAAATTTGTTAAAACTTTCATTGTTTTTTCCGCGCATTTTTCCCATCTGAATTTTTTCGCTTGTTTTAGCCCTTTTTCAATAAGTTTTTCTTTAAAATTTTTATCCTGAATTATTTTTTTAATCGCTTCAGCTATTTCTTCTGGCTTATAAGGATTAATTAGAATTCCAGCGCCGCCAACTATTTCTATCATACTTGAATTATTACCGGCGATTACCGGAACGCCATTTGCCATTGCTTCTAAAATCGGCAAGCCAAAGCCCTCATAAAATGAAGGTAAAACAAAAACCTCGGCGTTTTGATAAAGTTCCAAAAGTTTTTTTAAAGAAACCTGTCCGGTAAAAATAATATCCTCTTTATATTTTGACTTTTCCGCTTTTTCAAAAACTTTTTTCCAAAACCAGCCTTTCCCGCCGACAATAATTAGTTGGAAGTTAGGAGTTGAGAGTTGAAAGTTATTTTTTAGAATCTCGAATGCTTCAATTAATCCTTGAATATTTTTTCTTGGCTGAATTATTCCCACAAATAAAATGTATTTATTTACTGGCTGCTGGCCGGTAGTTGCTGGCCTGCCCGCATTGCTACGCAAAGCGTTGCGGGCGGGCCGATAGCTGGCGAAGCCATGATAAATCACCTCAATTTTTTCTGAATCAATTTTATAATATTTAATAATATCATTTTTTGTCGCTTTTGAAGGAACAATAATTTTTTCCGCTTTTTTGACTGCTCTTTTGGTATGGAACGAAAGCTTTAAGCAAGCTTTAAAAGTAAAATCATTTGGAAATTTTAAAAAAGCAAGGTCATGAATTGTAACAATTATTTTGCATTTTGGCAAAAAAAACGGAACTGTTTGAATCGGCGTAAAAAAAACATCCGGCCTGTCGCGCCAGAGTTCAAAAGGAAAACGAAAATGAGTCCAAAATAAAAATGGCCATTTAATAAGTTTGTGTTTTAAATTTGCATTTTTTATATTCCATTCTCTTTTTATTTTTTTTTGATAATAAATTATGGCAGCAAACTGTTTTTTTGCCAAATATTTAAGAATATTATAAGTGTAAATTTTAACTCCGTTGGTTTGTAACTGGCAAAGCTCGTTAGCATTAATGGCAATTTTCATAATAGAAAGTTAAAAAATTAAATCATCATTCTTACATCAACGGCAACCGCTTTTTTCTCGCCGGCCATCAATGGATTAATATCAACTTCTTTTATTTCCGGAAAATCTTGAGATAAAATAGACAGATTTAATAAAATTTTCACAATCGCCCCAATATCTGCCGGCTTTTGTCCTCTTGTTCCTTTTAAAATTTTCATCGCTTTTGTTTCTTTAATCATTTCCCGCGCTTCTTGTTTTACCAAAGGAGACAGGCGAAAACTAATATCTTTAAAAACTTCAGCAAATATTCCGCCGCCGCCGAACATAACAAACGGTCCGAATAATTCATCTTGTTTTATTCCCAAAATCATTTCTTTTTGCTCTTGAACCATCGGTTGAATAATTATTCCGTCTATTCTCGCTTTTGGAAATTTTTTCTTAACATTTTTGATGATTTCCTTAAAAGCTAACTTTATTTCTTGTGGAGTTTTCAAATTATTTTTTATTCCGCCAGCATCTGTTTTGTGGATAACATCAGGCGAAGAAATTTTTAGAACAACCGATTGATTTATTCTTTTGCTAATTTTCATCGCTTCGTTGGAATTTTTTGCTAAATAAGATTTTACAATCGGGATTTGATAAATTTTTAAAATTTTCTCCGCGTCAAAAGCGTTCAGCTGTTTTAATTTTTTTCTTTTTGCCTCTTGAATAATTCTTTTTATTTTATTGAAAGAATTTTTAGAAATTTTAAAATTAAAAGAAGGGCTTATTTTTTTATTTTCTTTTTTCCATTTTTCATAATTCCAAACTTTTGCCAAAACTTTAACCGCTTGCTCGGGATAAGCATAAACCGGAATATTCGCTTTGCTTAAAATTTCATTTGCCTGTTTAATATTTTTGCCGCCGATAAAGCTTGTTAAGATCGGCTTTTTTGTTTTCTTGCTTAATTTAATAATTATCTCGGCTGTTTTTTTAACTTCAGTTACCGATTGCGGAGTTAAAATAATAATTATTGCGTCAGTTTTTTTATCCTTTATTAAAATATCCAAAGCAATTTTATACCTGTCAGCTTTGGCGTCGCCGATCAAATCAACCGGATTTTTAACGCTTGCTGACACCGGCAATTTTTTTTCTAAAAATTCAACTGTCTTTTTTTGAAAATTAGCAAGTTTTAAATTATTTTTTTTAACAGCGTCAGCAGTAATCGCTCCGGGTCCGCCGGCATTAGTCAAAATCGCAATCTTTGGACCATTTAATAAAATTTCAGCTGAATAAAATTTAATTAAATCAAATAATTCCAAAAGTGAATTTGCCTGAATAATTCCGCTTTGCTGAAAAGCGAATTTTGTCATTTCGTTTGACTTTGCCAGCGCTCCGGTATGGGACGAAACCGCTTGCCGCCCTTCTTTTGTTTCCCCGCTTTTAATCACGATAAGCGGCTTGGTTTTCGTAATTTGAGACGTTTCTTTGATAAATTTTTTTCCGTTAGTAATTTGCTCCAAATAAGCAATTATTGTTTTGGTTTTAGAATCTTTTTTAAAAAATCGGAGAAAATCAATCTCATTTAAATCAGCCGCATTTCCCAAGCTCACAAAACGGGAAAAACCAATATTCATTTTTTCCGCCCAATCAAGCGCGGCGCAGCAAATCGCTCCGGATTGGGAAATAAAACCTATTTTTCCTTTCTGGAGCATTTGTCCGGCAAAAGAAGCGTTAAGATTATTTGTTGAATCCAAAATTCCCAGACAATTCGGACCCAAAATTTTTATTCCATGTTTCTTGGCAATTTTAATAATTTTATTTTCCAATTCTTTGCCTTTGTTACCGATTTCTCTGAATCCGGCGGAAATAATAATTACGGATTTAATTTTTTTTCTGCCGCACTGCTCTAAAATCAAGGGAATAATTTTTGAGGGAATAATAACAATTGCCAGATCTATTTTTCCTTGAACATCCAATACGCTTGGAAATGTTTTGAGCTTTAAAATTTTTTGGCGTTTTGGATTAATCGGATAAATTTTTCCGCCATATTTAAAATCAATCAGATTTTTTAAAAGAGCGTAACCTAATTTATTTTTTTTCTCTGAAGCGCCGATCACGGCAATTGATTTTGGATTAAAAAAATTTGCAAGCATAAAATATTAAAATTGTTTTTCTTCCGCATTTAATTCTTTTTCAGGCGCGTCATCTTTGAATGCGAACATCGTTTTAAAAATTAGCCGGACAATGCCAATTTGAATATTTAAAATTAATTTTTCATAAAGTTCTCCAGCGGCGTTTTTGTATTCTCCCAAAGGATTCCTCTGTCCAATTGTTTCAAAACGAACCGCTTCCTGAAAAAACTGGATTGCCCTTAAGTGTTCAGTCCAAAAACTGTCAATAATTTTTAAAGCAACAGTATTTTCCAACATCCGCATCGCCCAAGGGCCTATTTCTTTTTCCCTTTTATTATAAGCCGCTTCGGCAAATTCATAAAGATGCTTAATCAATTCTTTCTTATTTTTAAAATGAACCATTTTCGTCAGAGGAAAATTTTGTTTAACTGAAAATGGAAACAAAGAATTATAAGTTCTGATAATTTCTTCATATTCCCATTTGGACAAATCTTTTCGCGGAGTACAGGACAAAACAATTCTTGTTATCTCTTTCTTGATTAAATTCAGAGTTTCCGGCTTAAAATTTTTATCAAATAAAATACGGCAGCGCTGGCGGTAAATTGAACAGCGCTGATAATTTAATATTTGATCATATTGAAAAATATTAAAGCGCCTGTGAAAATAAAATGATTCTACACGCGACTGGGCTTTGTTTAAAATATTGGAAAGCATTTTATTTTGAATGCCCAAGCCCAAAGCTTTCCAATTGAGAATTTTCAAAGCAGACAAGCTTTTTTTAGCTCCGTATTGTTTTACTAATTCATCGTCCGGCGAAATATAAAATTCTGAAAATCCAGGATCACCCTGCCGTCCGGCCCGCCCCCTTAACTGATTATCAATTCTTCTCGCTTGATGGCGTTCTGTTCCAATAACATAAAGTCCGCCCAAAAATGCGATGCCTGGACCTAATTTAATATCAGTTCCCCGTCCGGCTAAATTAGTGGCAATAGTAACACTCCCTGCTTGTCCCGCCCGAGCAATAACTTCAGCTTCTTTTTCAATATTTTTAGCATTAAGAATATGATGAGGAATATTATTTTGCCAAAGCAGTTTGCTTAATTGCTCTGATTTTTTAACAGATCTTGTGCCGACGAGAATCGGTTGTCCTTGATGATGAAGCTGCGTTATTTTTTCTACGATATCTTTATTTTTTTCTATTTGATTAGGATAAAATTTATCTGGGAGATCTTTGCGGAGAATCGGTTTGTTGGTCGGAATAACAACTGTTTCTTTATGATAAATTTTATCAAATTCTCTTGCCGCGCTTGCCGCTGTTCCGGTCAAACCGGCTAATTTTTTATAACCAAGAAAAAAATTCTGGTATGTGATAAGCGCCAAAGTAATATCTTTTTGTTTTATTTCCACATTTTCTTTTGCTTCAATCGCCTGATGAATTCCTTCACAGTACCGATGGCCTTGCATTAATCTTCCGGTATACTCATCAACAATAATTATTTTTCCTTGATCAACAATATAATCTCTGTCTTTTTTGAAAAGTTCTTTCGCTTTAAGAGCTTGGTCAATGTGATAAATATAAATAATGTTATCTTTTCCATAAAGATTTTTAACATTTAAAAGTTCTTCCATTTTTTTGACGCCCTGTTCCGTCAAAGTGACTGCTTGTATTTTCTCATCAACTATAAAATCAGTATTTTTATTCAATCTCTCAATCAATCTGGCAAACTCGCGGTATTTTTCTTGATATTCATCTACTGACGCGGAAATAATCAGCGGCGTTTGGGCTTCATCAATTAAAACGCTGTCTGCTTCGTCAACAATGTCAAAATAAAGCTGACGCTGGACAATTTCTTTTTGTGATTCAGCCATATTGTCGCGAAGATAATCAAATCCGAATTCACTGTTAACACCATAAGTTATATCCATCTGATAGTTCTGTTTTTTTTCAGCATGAGTTTTCTTTGAAGTAATTACTCCGATTTGAATTCCCAGATTATGATAAATTTTGCTCATCCAGCGCGCGTCTCTTTCAGCCAAATAATCATTAACCGTAATAATATGAACACCTTTTCCTTCCAAAGAATTAAGATAAGCGGGAAAAGCTATAGTTAAAGTTTTTCCTTCTCCTGTTTTCATTTCGGCAATTCTTTTCTGGTGCACAACAATTGCTCCCATTAATTGGACATCATAAGCTCTTTCTTCAAGCGCTCTCTTTCCAGTTTCCCGAACAACAGCATAAGCTTCCGGCAAAATGCCGTCCAATGTCTCGCCTGATTTCAAACGCAGTTTAAATTCTTTGGTTTTGTTTTTCAGCTGCGCGTCAGTAAGATTGGAAATTTTTGTTTCCAATTTATTTATTTGAACAACTGTTTTTTTTAATTTAACTATTTCTTGGCGAGTATAAATTTTAGATAAATTTTTAATTATAAAATCCATATTCAAAATATTATAACTTGCAACTTGAAGCTTATAGCTTAATAAAAATGAATTAAAAAATTGAGTTGCAAGTTACGAGTTATAAGTTATAAGTCCATTTATATTATATCAAAAAATAGCCCTTTTTGGAATAGGGCTATTTTTATTTTTAATATTTATAATCCGTAGCTTTAGCGAAGGATTATTTTGTCCATTGTGACATTATTACGCTAAAATCAACAAGATTAACATTGCCATCTTTATTTATGTCCGGACTTTTACAAGAAGTGGCTCCGGACGGATCTTTTCCCCAAAAACTCAAAAGAATTCCTGCGTCAGCTAAATTAATTTTTTCGTCGCAATTAAGATCGGCAGATAATTTTTCTTCTTCTTTCAAAAATCCTTCGCATTTATTTTGAACGCATCTACAACTATCTATAGAAGGATATCCGCAAACAGACGAAATTCCTTCAACAGCGCAAGCTTTTCTTACATAATTAGGATCAACTTTTGCGTCTTTATTAACACATTTTGGATAATAACCACAACAGTTGTGAACATCTTTAATCGCGCAATCAAAATCTGTATTACAGGAGTAATCTATATTTAAATAATATTCATCTAAATCATATAGTACTTCTTTACAATCTTCCGGACAATTCCATTCATTTTCTTTTGTTTCGCATTCTCCATTTCCGCATACTTCGCTTGTGCAATAAGCAACGCCATTTCTGTATCCTGAAGATATTTCATACAATCCTTCGCAGCATTCGCCTTTTATGCTTGCAAATTCACGAAGAATTTCTCCATCGCCAATACAATCAGTTTCTCCCTTGCAATCTTTCGGACAATTACAAATATTTTCAGGTGATTTGCAAATTCCGTCTCCGCATTTTGTGCAAAGAGCGCTTCCATCAGTAGGCGCGACGCATCCCTCGTTATAAGAAATAGCATTCGCAATTTGCGTAAGACCCTCGCAGCAAGAAGGTTTTCCAAAATAATTCTTTTCTCCTTCTTTAGCGCAAGCTTCTGCCTTTTCACAAATGCTATAAGATCTGCTTATTCTATTTTCAATCAATCCAGAACAGCATTGCTTGTCAGTTGGACCCATAAGAGGATTGCGATTTACTTTTTCTCCTTCTTCAGCGCAATCTTCTGAAATTTTTCCTTGGCAGCAACAAGTTTTGCCTACTCCGACTATCACTTCATCAATTCCACCAATAGTTCTAACAAGCGTACAATCAGATGTCTCTCCAATGTCTTTTTCATTTTCTTTGCATCCCCATTCAACGTCAGGAACCACTGGCCAAGTCCGGCAAATTCCAGATTTATAATTAAGAGATTTGCATTTTTCGCTACAGGTTTGTTTTTCTTCTTCACATTTCCCATTATGTTTTTTTGAAACGCCAGCAGATTGTCTTGTGCAATCATTTGAATAAGTTTTACTATCACAGCCGCATACTGGAGAGTATATCATCGCACAAATTTCCGATTTTTCTGTACATTTTCCCGGATCCTTGCATTTTCCTTCTGGAAATTCACAGAATTGATTTCCATTACAATCTTTATTAGAATAACAATCTTCTTCTTCCGTTTCTGCGCATTTATACGCGCATTGGGAAAGGTTAATTGGATCATTTTTAAAATCTTCTGAACATTTTTCAACGCAGGATTTACAATCTTCAAATTTTTTATTTTGAACTAATTGGCATTTGCCGTTAATAATTTCGCATTTAGCATATTGTCTACACCCATCGCCAATCATATAAATTTCGGTGCACCCATCTGGAATATTTGACCCGCAAGTTATATCAAGTCCATGGCAATTTTCTATTCCGCATTTTTCTTCTTGTGTTTTTTCGCAATTATCATACTTTATCAATTTTCCATCGCAGGAACTATACCAACCCTCTGATCTTGAACCAATCGCTTTGCAAACCGCGGAACACCCTTTACAATTATCCCATCTGATCAATTCTGGTCTGTCAAAATTAGAATTAATATACCAGCCCTCGCTCCTGCTTCCTATGGCGCCACAATAAGGTTTTCCTTCTTCAGTTGGAATAACGCTTATCTTAGTGCCCGAAAACTCTATATAAGCGTAGATTAAAGTCGTAGCAAAAATAATTGCCGCTAATCCAATAAGGATTAAATAAATTTTGTTTTTGCTTAAATTTTTTATGCTTGCCTTAAAAGTTTCCATAAATTTTTCTTTTTTTTATGTTTTGGTTAAAAGCGGCACGTTGTGTGCCGCTTTTAAAAAAAATAACAAATATTCATAAACTATTAATTTATAACTAAAACGCAGCCCATTGCGACATCATTATGCTAAAATCAGTAAGGTTAACATCACCGTCTTGATTTATATCCGGACTTTGACAGGAAGCAGCTCCGGATGGATCTTTCCCCCAAAAACTCATCAAAATTGCCGAGTCAGTCAGATTAACGCTTCCGTCGCAATTAAGATCAGCTGAAGAAAAAGACCCATCATTCTTTTTTTCTGCTCCAATAATTGTAACCGGCTCACTTGAAGCATATTTATAAATGTAGATATCATCTATCCATAATTTTACGTATGTCAATAAATTAGTATTTTTGCACTCGCGGTATTCACGACAGTCTGTCCCATAACACTTCAAGTAATTATCGTAGAAATCCTCATTCTCGCAGTAATATTTAATTTCTTTATATCCTTCAGGACAAAGAGGAGCGTCATCATTTGGCACATAATAATTTAAACATGGACATTGATTTCCTTTACATGTACATCCTTCGCAATCGTTATAACTTGCCTGACTACTTTTTATTATTGTATCTTCACATCCCTTTGCATAACTATAAAGTTTTAATTTTAAATCATTTCCTGAAATTCTATACTTTTTATCGGTAAATTCTTGATAAGAAGAGGAATCTAAAATTGTTTCTTTGTTCTCATTATCTACGAATTTTAATTCATATTTATAATCACAATCTTTATATTTTTTAGAACTTTCATTTTTTAATTTCAGATTAACTTTAAAATCACCCGAGCCAATTACATTTGATACTAAACTTGAAAAAACTTCGCCAATACCTGTTTGGGAAACATGAATATATCCTGTATTTGATGTTGAATATTCCTGACCGCTTCCTATCCATTTATCTGAACCATCTTTAAAATCATCAAAAAATTCAAAAGTTTTTTCTCCCTTGCTGACAGATTGAGCGGAAGAGTTGCCGTAATACATATAAATTGTTGTTCCAGAAATTGAAATAAAAGGAACTTTTACCCAAATTTTCGTATCAGGAGAATTACATCCAGATTCAATCCAATAATTTAATTCGGTTTTTCCATCAGAATCAGTAAATCTAAAATCTCCGCAATCTAAAGACATTTTTCCGTCTGACATTAAAACAGCCGTATCAACAGTCATTGAAACCTGAAAATCAGCCAAAACAGAAGGTGATCCGCTGATATTAATTGGCTTTCTATAATTCCAATCAGCATCATACCAATTAGATGAACTTTCAGCTTGAATTTCAGTTCTAAAATTCAAATCTACTGAATTAAAATTCCAGCTAAAAAACAAAACTACTATTAATATTATTTTTGGAATTGATTTCATATAAACTAATATTACTTTTTAGTAAAATGCTATTTCTGTCCATTGGGACATCATTATCGCTAAATCAGCAAGATCAACATCGCCATCTTGATCTATATCCGGACTTTGGCAGGAATCAAATCCAAAAGGATCTTTATGCCAAAAACTCATTAAAATTGCATCGTCAGTTAAATTAACACTTCCATTGCAATTAAGATCAGCAGTTTGATAAACAGCGCTGCCTTCACAAGCGACTGAACAACAAATTCCGCTTCCAGAATGCGTTAAAGATATTCCCGGACAAGTTTCATTTGCTTGGCAGATAAATCCGCTTGGTTCATATTCAGAACAGCTGCAATCTGGATCGCCGGTTGGACATCCAAATGTTTTGCATTTGCCGTCTGCTTCGCAGGTTGCCGGACAATTATTTTCCGGAGAATCTATACAAGCCCATTTATAATTATCGCAGGTGCACCAATCGACTTCAGTTCCGTCCGGACAACTATGTTTCTTTGTTTCTCCTAGATTACATTCTTTTGAAATAGCGGTAAAATTTATATTATTCATATTAGTTGTAGCACAACCTTTAGGAATAGTTATCGTATGAGAAATTGGAGAAAAAATATAATTATTGTTTGATGGAGTAATTGTATAAGAACCATCATTTAAAGTAGAAAAAGAATAATTTCCAGAACTATCAGTGGCTGTTGATGCTGAAGAATCTCCAGCAAGATTTATAGTTATTCCTGATAATCCGCTATTATCTTTCAAAACTTTACCTGAAATAGAATAAACTGCCGCTGGCGTACAAGCGACTGAACAGCAAGTTCCGCCTCCAGAATGTATTAAGGATGTTCCCGAACAAGTTTCATTTGTTTGGCAAATATCGCCTCCTTGTTGAGAGCACGCGCAATCCGGATCGCCATTAGGACATCCTGGATATTTGCATTTGCCGTCTGCTTCGCATTTCGGCTCTGGCTCTCCTTGCACGCAAGCTCCATTTTTACAAATCATATTTTGGCCGTACCGAGAACATGAATATCCAGATGAAGAATCAGAAGCTCTTTTTGCTACGCCACTTTGGCAAAAATATTCAACAATTGAATTTCCAACACAATAATCTGTGTATGAATGAGAATTATCTTTTGCTGTACCTTTTCTCATTACATTTATTCCTCCGTCAGAATCTGTGCAAGCAGGAGTCGGCGGAGTTGTTCCTCTTACGCAAGCTCCATTTGCGCAGCCATTTGGACATTTAAAATTTGTCATGCCATGACCGTTTGCAGCACAATAATACTCCATTACATTATCTTTATAACCTCCAGTCATACAATAATCTGTAAGTTTTGTTCCGTCACTAAGAGTTATAGTTCCTTTTTGATAATAATTTTTACCGCCGTCATTGTCTGTGCAAACCGACGCTCCTGGCCCTATAATCAAACCTCTTAAATAACTTTCATACCCAATAAGCATCACACTGAAAACAATTACCGCAGTCAATCCTAAAACCATCAAAATTGTTTTAGGTTTTTTAAAATTTTCAATAATAAAATTCATATTTTTTATTTTTAATGATATTTTATTTTTTACTCTTTAGTTGCTTTGCCACTCGGTACCCATCCTTTTTTATAGGCAAAATAAATTGTTGCCGCCAAAATTCCGATAATAATTAAAGCGGAAGTTGCCGGACCGGTTGTCGGAGCAGTTACCGCAATAATTTCTGAGCAGGAAGAAGTCGCTCCATCATTATCAGTTAAACTTAATACCGCCGTATAAGTTCCGGCAGCGGTATACGTATGTTTAACATTAGGTCCGCCAGTTGCCGGTGAGCTGTCACCAAAATTCCAACTATTAGAAGTAATTGTTCCGTCTGGATCAGTAGAGCCAGCAGTAGAAAAAGAAACAGTCAAAGGCGCTGCGCCGGAAATTGGATCAGCGTTAATAATACAGACAGGAGGAACAATATCTGCGCTTGTTATTGTATAACTGCCATTTTTGACCGAGCTAAGAATATCAGTTCCTTTTCCATCATCTAAAAGTATATCGGAATCAGTGCCAGATATTCCAATCCCGTCTATTATAAAATCAACTTTGGTCGGAGAAGCAGGAGATAACGCTTTAAAATTAATCGTTGCTACATTACCGTTAGCCGTATTTATTCCCGGAGTTGGTTTGGTGCGCGAAATCTTAATTTTTCCAGCATTGGAATCAAAAATTTTCTCAGCTTCCATAGTAAGAATAGATTTTGAAGTGTCAATATCAATTACTTGCAACTTTGTCGCGTCATAAGTTAAATACGCTCCTACGGCAACTACATTTTGACTGTTTGTATTTACTAAAACATCAATACTGAATGTTTCTCCAATACCCACTGTTTTAGTTGAAGGAGAGAGTGAAAGTTCAGCGTTTGCCCCGGCTTGAGCTGGAACTATCGCTATTGCTCCAAGTAAAATTAAAGATAGAGATAGAGCAAAGATTTTTTTCTTAATACTTTTCATAATGTTTTTCCTTTCAAAAGTTTATTTTTTAAATTAGCAATAAACTTTTTTTTAATTAAATTAATTAAATTTGAGTTAATATATTAAAATTTTATTTAAAAGTATAGTTCCAATAAGACATCATTATGCTAAAATCAGCAAGATTAACCTTGCCGTCTTGGTTTATGTCCGGGCTTTGGCAAGAAGTAAATCCAGATGGATTTTGATTCCAAAAGCTCAAAAGAATTGCAACATCAACTAAATTAATATTTCCGTCGCAATTAAGATCAATAGCGACTGGAGAAATACTTCCTGTTTTCGCATCTTGAATAATTTCTATATAAAGTCCTGAAGAACTTTTATTTGCTTCAATACTTTTAATGATATCATTTTCTTCTGAAAGCTTGTAATTCGGATCATTTATTCTTTGATTGCTAATATGCACTTTTAATACAGATGCCGCTTCTGACGGCGTTAAATTATACTCCTCGGCGACTTTATTTATCATTGAAATATAATATTCCACTTCATTAAGAGTAATAGAGCGAATTACTTCTCTAATATTTTCATCAGTTACTATCAATCCTTTATCAACAATCGCCAGTCCCAGTGCCAGTACTATCATTTCCTCGCTAATATTTGTTCCAATTTCATTTTTAAATTCTTCTGCTTTATTTTGAATAATTTCCTCTTTTTCTTTTGCATAATAAGTTGGGATAGGATCACTACTAACCCAGTAAGTAGCAGATTCTAACGCAGCGCTAGAAATTTCAACTATTCCTTCTACGCTTCCCATATGACTTCCTCCGCCCATATGAGCTCCTGGCTGCCATCCAGTTGACATAGAAAGCCAATCATCGCTTCCCACATAACCGCCTTGAGCAATATAAGGTTCGCCAGGGCATGAACCAACTAAATAACTTAGTCGCGTATGATTAGCTCCAACCATATTTCCTCCCATAGAAGCTATTTCAGCAGCTTTTACTGCTTCATTCATTGACATTCCCCAATCTCCAGAAGACGGCATTACAGTTGGCGGATTTCCTCCCCAAACATCTGACCACCATTTTGGAGATTGTTGGATAGAAGCTGAAGTTTCAAAAGCTGAATTGCCGGTTACATTTGTCGTAGCGTTTCCCATAAAACTTCCTCCACCTATATGAGCTCCGGGCTGCCATCCATCTGACATAGAAAGCCAATCATCGCTTTCACTATAACCGCCTTCAGCAATATAAGATTCGCCAGGACATGAACCAACTAAATAACTTTTCCTTGCTTGCATAACAGGATTTGTCATACCTCCGATAGAAGCTAATTCAGCAGCTTTTACTGCTTCATTCATTGACATTCCCCAATCTCCAGAAGACGGCATTA
>DAOWLE010000031.1 GCA_030643545.1 bacterium
AATCCGACAATAATTTTCAGAAGCACGCTTTTGCCGATTCCATTAAAGCCGACAATAGCAATTCTGTCTTTCTGATCCACCTTTAAATCAACGCCGGAAAAAATTTCCCGCGCGCCAAAATTTTTGGATACTTTGCTTAAAATCAACAATGGATTTTCCGTTGGCAAAGATTTAATTTTAAGATTGTTTTTTAACATAATGAAAGATGTCATTCCGAACCTATCAATTGTCATTCCGAACTTGTTTCGGAATCTTATCCCCCTTTTTTTTAAAGAGGGTTACGGGGATTTTTGAATTAGATCCTGAAACAAGTTCAGGATGACAAATTAAAAGTTTAGAGTCTGTCCCGAATTTATTTCGGGAATGACAAATTAAAATTCCCCAATTAAAAAACCTGCTATATTCCACAGTTTTCTTTTTAAATTTGTTTGATTTCTAAAATAAAACCAAATTAAAGAAAACCGCTAAATAGCAGGTTGTATTTCGTAAAAAATAACCGTACTGGCTATTTCATTCATTTTAATAAAATTTTGCGGATTACAAATTTTCATAAACTCATTTTATCTATCATTAAAATAGCATATTGCAAGAAAGTTGTCAATCCCGCCCTAATCCTAACGCAAGTTTTTTTGTAATAGAATAACAGAGCCGTAAGGCGGCTTCGCTTTTGGTTTATTGATAATAGAAAGTCATACTTTGGGATTAGGGCGGGGTCAAATTTTTTCTTGCCAAAAAAGTAAAATTTGTTATAATAAATGTGGATAAAGGAAAAATAAATTTGGGCGTATAGCTCAGTTGGTTAGAGCGTTTCACTGATAATGAAGAGGTCCCTGGTTCGAATCCAGGTACGCCCACAAGGAAATTGAAAATGTAAAAATCAAAATGTAAAATTAAAGTGTAAATTTTCTGTTGAAAATTTACTTATATTTTAAAAATAGTTTTGAGATTTAATTTTTAATTTTTTGAGATATTTCCGGGCCTTTAGCTCAATGGTAGAGCATCGGTTTTGCATACCGAAGGTTGGGAGTTCAACTCTCCCAAGGTCCACTTGATACCAAACTTATAATGAAGATAAAAAACAAAAACTGGACTCTAAAATTCATATTTTTAACTGCTATTTGTCTTTTAGCCGGCGCAGGCGGATTTAGTTTTGCCTTTGCTGAAGATAGTTCTCCAAGTTCTACAACTTGCGCAGTTTATTTTACTTATATTGGTTGTCCTAATTGCGCTCAAGTTGATCCTGTTGTTTTAACCGAATGGACAAAAAAATACCCTGAATTAGCAATTATTGAATATGTGTGGAAAGGCGGAGATTGGCAGGATCCAAATTCCCAATTTTTTGGAGAATTTGCTAAAGAATATAAAACTCAAGCCGCTGTTCCTCAATTAGTTTTTGATAAAAAAAATATCAGGTTGGGCGGAATGGATGTTCCTCAAGGAGAAAAGAATATTAAAGCTTTAACTTCAAATCCTTGTCCTTTAATAAATGAAACTGTGTTTTGGGAAAATCTTGATTTAAACAAATTAAAAGCCAAACCAAAAATTTGGGCCAATGGAAGAATTTTAATAAAGAAAGACAATGGCTGGCTCTTTCAATGGAATGGAAAATCTTTTTCAAAAGATTCTAAGAATATAATCGGAGATAGGGCTATAACCAATAAATTAGCAAAAGAATTGCTTTTTACTGAAAATATTTCTAATATTCTTCAGGGATATAAATTTGAAATTGTAGAGCCCAAAAGAGCTGATTTTTCAGGGATTGCTTCTTCAGATTCAGAAGTTATTCCTTATGCTGAATTTGAAAATGCGATAAAAATAAACCCGATTAAAAATGAAGCTACTTTGGCAAAAGGGGCAGCTACGTCGAACAAGGAAGCTTTAGGTGGCAAGGTCTCCTTCGCTCCCGCCTCCGCCGAGGTTATGGCGGACAAGAAAGCTACGGCGGGCGAAGAAGAAATTGATTTACCAATCTTTGGTAAAATAAAAACTGACGGGTTTTCTTTGCCGGTTTTAACTGCCTTTTTAGCTATTGTTGATGGTTTGACTAATCCCTGTGGATTTTTTGTTATATTTTTCCTTTTATCTGCTTTAATAAGTTTAGCCGGAGCTAGAAAAAAAATGTTTTTAGTTGGAGGAATTTTTATATTCTTTTTCGCTCTTTACTATTTCTTGTTTATGGCGGTTTTACTCAATATTTTTATGCTTGGAAAAGAAATTGCGATTTTGACTATCATCGCCGGGGGAATATGTATTTTGACTGGCTTATTAAATATTAAGGATTATTTTCTATTTCAAAAAGGAATTTCTCTTTCTCTTTCCAAAAATAAAAAATTAAAGTTTGAACAGAGAGTTAAAAATTTAAGTTTGACTAAATCCACTTCAGCTTTGATCATTGGAACAGTTATCATAGCTAGCGCAATAAGCTTAGTGGCAATTGCCTGCACTTTCGGCATTCCGTTGGCTTACACTAAAATTTTAACTTCAAAATCTTTGCCTTTTCTACAGTATTATCTTTATTTAATTTTCTATAATCTGATTTACATTATTCCAATGGCAACTATTGTTTCAATTTTTGCGATAACATTGGGCAAGAAAACATTTGGAAAAAAATGGATCAGAAGATTAAAACTTGTTTCTGGATTCATAATTTTATTTTTGGGATCAGCGCTTATTTGGAATTATATTTTATTAGAAAATATTGCTTTTATTTTTCAGATTATAATTGCCGCTATCGTTCTTTCCGGATTGATTATTTCTATCCCGCGCCTTTTAAAAATATTCCGCCGTTGATTGCCGAATAATGATATAAAAAGGTTGCGAGGTTAATTGATTTCTTTCAAAAAAGGAAATGTGAATAAAAATAAAAAAAATTTGTTGCTAAATTAAAATTTGGATAAATATTGTCGCCCCGCCTTTTTTGAAAAAAAGAGCGGGACACTCAATTTTATAGCTAAATCATAGATTTAGATAAATGCTATCCCGTACTAAAAATTTATGTGCGGGACGCTGTAATTTGTTGCTAAATCAAAGATTTAGACAAATTACGCGAGAGGAGGTGAAAATAAATGAGTTTTATTGAAAATTGGGGAATGGCAGTTAATGATTCAGTAATAAATCTCTGGACAAGATTTATTGAATTTCTGCCTAACTTAATCGGAGCGATTTTGGTTTTTATTATTGGCTATTTTGTCGCAGTAATTCTGGGAAAATTAGTCAGAAAAATTCTACAGACATTGCAAATTGACCAGGCAATTGAAAAAACTGAAATCAAAGCAAGATTTGAAAGTTCAGGCGTCAAGCTTAATATTGCCAAAATCGGAGGAGATTTAACTAAATGGCTTTTGATTTTAGTATTTTTAGCCGCGGCAACTGATATTTTAGGATGGAACCAGGTAACAGCTTTCTTTATTACCATTCTCGCTTACATTCCAAATGTTATTATCGCCATTATCATTCTGATCGTTGCCGCTTTAGTAGCCGACTTTCTTTCCAAGGCGGTTAAAGGTTCAGTAACAGTGGCAAAAGTCAGTTCAGCAAATTTTTTGGCTTCAGTAACACGCTGGACTGTTTTAATTTTTGCGGCTTTAATGGCTTTGGATCAGTTAGGAATGGAAATGTCTTTGATTAAAATTCTCTTTACCGGCTTAGTAGGAATGGTCGCTATTGCCGGAGGTTTGGCATTCGGTTTGGGCGGAAAAGATTTAGCTGGAGATTTTCTGAAAGATTTAAAAAAGGATGTTTCTGAAAAAGAGTCAGAGGAATAATTCAGAGAAATAATACATAAACGAAAATTTAATTGAAATTTAATTAAATAAGTATTTTAATACCCGAAATATTAATATTTTTTTGGGAGTGTTATTATTAATTGAGTGGAAGTTAGTATGAATTATCAAAACAAACATCAAAATGAAAAAGGCGCAACAAATAAAAATAACAATTAATAAGAAAAAGATAAAAGCTGGCGAGAACCAGACAATTTTGGAGGCGGCGGAAGAAAATGGAATTGAAATTCCGAGTTTGTGCTATCATTCTGATTTAAAAATAAAATCCAACTGTCGTGTTTGCTTAGTGGAAATAAAAGGGCGGAAAGGATTGCATCCGTCTTGTTCAACAAAAATAGAAAGCGGAATGGAAATTATTACTGAATCGCCAAAAATCAGCCGGGCGAGAAAAATTAATTTAGAATTGGTTTTTGCCCAGCATCGCGAAGAATGCGACGATTGCATTTGGAATTTTGACTGCCAGCTTCTTGCTTTGGCAAAAAAATACAAGGTTAAAATAGACAGATTTATTGACCGCAAAAAAGATTATCCGGTTTATAAATTCGGGCCGTCAATTGAATTTGACAGTTCAAAATGCATTAACTGCGGAAACTGCGTTGAAGTTTGCCAAAATCAAGGAGTAAATTTTTTGGAAGCAAGAAAACAAAATAATTTTTTAGAAGTAGTTCCCACAAAAGATAAAAACAAAGATTGTATTTATTGTGGACAGTGCATTGTCCATTGCCCGTCTGGTGCTTTTGAAGCAGTCGGAGAATTTGAAAAAGTGAGTGAGCCGCTCCGCAATAAAAATAAAATTGTTGTTTTTCAGTTTGCTCCGGCAATCAGGACAAGCATCGGCGAAGAATTTGGTCTGCCTTTTGGCGAAATCGTCACTGAAAAACTTATCGGCGCTATTAAAAAATTAGGCGCTGATAAAATTTTTGATGTGAGCGTTGGCGCCGACTTTACAACCATTGAAGAAGCAGACGAACTTATTGAAAGATTAGGAAACAGAAAAAATCTTCCGATGTTCACTTCCTGTTGTCCGTCATGGGTAAAATTTATTGAGTTTAATTATCCGGAATTTATTCCTAATTTAGCGACAACCAGATCGCCGCAAATTATTCTGGGTGGATTGATTAAAACTTATTGGGCAAAAAAAGAAAATATTGATCCGAAAAAAATAATTGTTATTTCTGTAATGCCTTGTGTTGCCAAAAAATTTGAAATTCAAAGAAAAGAATTAAAAATTAATGAAATGAAACCGGTTGATTATGTTTTAACAACCCGCGAACTGGCTTATTTATTTATCAAGCATAAAATTGATTTAAAAAAAGTTAAGCCGGAAAAAGCTGATAATCCTTTGGGAATTCCGAGCGGCGCCGGAGTAATTTACGGGGCGAGCGGCGGAGTAATGGAATCGGCTTTAAGAACGGTTTACGCAAAACTTGCAAAAAAAAGATTGCCAAAAATAGAATTCACCCCGTTAAATGGTTGCCAAACAAATTTAACAGGGTTAAAAAAAGTGAGGGGAATGGATGAAGTTAAAAAAGCAAACATTAAAATTGACGACAGAATAATTAAAATAGCAGTGGTGAACGGATTGGGAAACGCCAAGAAAATTTTGGAAGAACTTAAAGAAAATCCTAAAAAATACGATGCGGTGGAAGTGATGGCTTGTCCTGGCGGATGCATTGGCGGCGGGGGACAGCCAGTGCCGGCTGACAATGAAATCAGAAAAGAAAGGGCAAGCAGGCTTTATCAAATTGACACAAAAAATAAAATACGATTGGCTCATGAAAATCCGATTGTCAAAAAAGTTTATAGGGAATTTTTAAATAAAAAAAACAGGCGTTTGATTTGCCATACGAAGTATAACGCAAAACGCAAAAGTTAAAGTTCAAAGCTACATTTAACATTTAATTAATCTTTAAACAAAAAATATGAATATTATTTGGTACGGACAAAGTTGTTTTAAACTTTCCTCTTCAGCGAAAAATTTATCCGGCGAACCAATCACGCTTATTACTGATCCGTTTGACAAATCAATCGGTTTAAATCCGCCGCGAACAAGCGCCGACATTGTCACCGTTAGCCATCAACATAAAGATCATAATAATGTTGCCGCGATTAAAAACGATCCGTTCATTGTTGACGGACCGGGCGAATATGAAATCAAAGGAATAACTATTGAAGGAATTCCTTCTTTCCATAACAAAAAACAGGGAGCTGAACGAGGAGACAATACGATTTATGTAATTAAAATGGACGAAATAAAAATTTGCCATCTTGGCGATCTCGGACATTCTTTAACTGACGAGCAAATGGCAAAAATTGACGGTATTGATATTTTAATGATTCCGGTTGGCGGAAATTATACGCTTTCATGGGATGAAGCCGATTCAGTTATTAACCAGATTGAACCGAGAATTGTTATTCCGATGCATTATCATTTGCCCGGGTTAAAAATTAAACTTGATCCGGTTGATAAATTTTGCAAAGAAATGGGCGTTTCCACAAAAGAAACCGTTTCAAAAATCAGTTTAAAGAAAAAAGACCTTCCGCAAGAGAAGACAGAAGTAATGGTGATGGGGTTAAAGTAGGGGAAAGTTCATAAAGTGGAAAGTCCATAAAGTTTATAAAGTCAAAAGTTCATAAAGTTGTAAAATTTATAAAGTTTTTAGAAATTTTTTGAAAGAATTAGAACGGGGTTGACATTTTTTGTCAATCCTGTTATTTTAAATAAGACAACAAAATTAGGATGGGAAAATGACAAAAGAAAAAAATGGAGATTGTGATCCAAACAAGTGCAACATGTTTCCAGATGGAACAAGTCCTCATAGGCATCCCGATTGCGCCTATTTTAAGGACGGAAAATGCACAAAATAAAATATGAGGACGATAAAAGAAATCAAAAAATTATTTTTTAGTCCTCTTTTTTTTATCCAAAAAATATAATATAATAAAGATAAAGATATAGTAGTTATTTTTTTCTATTTGTCATTCCCGCGAAGGCGGGAATCCACTATTAAAATAAACAAGATTCCTGCCTCCGCAGGAATGACAGAAGAGGATATATGTCAAAAAACATTATTACAAAATTAAAAAAAGAAAATTTATTAGGGCGGGGCGGGGCCGAGTTTCCAGCTGGCTTAAAATGGGAAATGGTTAAAAAGGTAGAAGCGAAAAAGAAATATGTAATCTGCAACGGTTCTGAAGGCGAGCCCGGAGTTTTTAAAGATGGATTTATTTTGGAAAATTATCCGGAAAAAGTTGTCAGAGGAATTGAGATTGCTATGAAAGCGATTGGCGGTAAATCCGCTTATATTTATCTTCGCAAAGATTATTACCAGCGGTTTGTGAAAAAATTAAAAAAAATAATTCAAAATAAAATTTCCCCCCTTAATAAGGGGGGATTAAGGGGGGTCTCTTTTTTTAAAAAACAAAATGGTTATTTTGCCGGCGAGGAAACTTCTCTGTTAAACGCGATTGAAGGAAAAACTTTAGAGCCGAGAGAAAAGCCGCCGTTTCCCACGGAAAAAGGATTGTTTGATTGTCCGACTTTGATAAACAATATAGAGACATTTTATTATGCGGCAAAAATTGATGAAAATAAATATAAAAAAACCCGCTTTTATTCAATAAGCGAGAATGATTCAAAAGATAAAAATGTTTATGAATTGCCGATTGACTGGACAATAGAAAAAATTTTAAAAGAAACGAAAAATTTTCCAAGATACAATTTTTTTATTCAATCCGGCGGCGGAGCAAGCGGCGAGATTTTATCTTCAGACGATCTTAATCAAAAAATCGGCGGAAGCGGGGCGATTGTAATTTATGATTTTGAAAAAACCGATCCGTTTGAACTGATGAAAAAATGGGCTGACTTTTTTTTCACCGGCAATTGCAATAAATGCGTTCCCTGCCGCGAGGGGATTTACCGCATTCGCGAAATGATTGAAGAGAAAAAAATAGACGAAAAAATATTAAAAGATTTATTTTTTGTCCTCAAAGAAACAAGCTTCTGCCCCTTAGGCAAAACCGCAGTTATTCCTTTTGAAAGTTTGATAAAGAAAATGTTTTAAAGAAAATTTGAATTAAAATTTTCTCTTTGGAAATTCGAAGGAGATGGCCTATTTAATCCTTCTTTAGTAAATTCTTTTATTTTTTCAAGAGAAATAACTGTAGGAGAAGTGCCTTGAGGATTTAATCCGCCGTTTTGAATAGAATTAGTCGCTCGATCATAATACCATTGAGGAACTTGAGGAATTCTTCCAGATTTTATAAGAACAAAAATTGGAAGATCAATTTTTTGATTGCGGCAAATAAGTTCTTCTTTGCGAATTAAAACAATTAATGGACGGAGATCAATTTTTTTCAAAGGACGAGTTAAAATATTAATATGATTTGAAGATGTCTTTTGAATAACTATATCTGCTTTTTGTCCTTCAACAGATCGAAGCCAGCCAACAATGCTTGGATTGTCTGATTCAATTGCCACTACTTTTAATTTCTTTTTCCCTTGTTTCCCGGTAAAAATTTCCGCTTTGTTTTCTTTTAATTTTTGTTCAAACTCTTCGGGAAGTTCTTTAAATCTACGATTTTCCTCTTTATAATGAGCGTGAATTATCGGTAAAATTAATTCAACTATTTGCTGTGGATTTTGAGGCAGAATTTTATTAAAATTGGTAATAATTGCGGAAAGTCCGAACGCTTTGTCAATTGGATCAGAAGAAATCGTGCCAAGCCCGTATTTATCGTCTCTCTCCGCGTAATTTAAAAGTTTGTTTATGGAAGGGTCATCAGTTATTTTTAAATCTTCAGCAATTAAATAAGAAGCGGTTGTGTTTTTAAAATGATGGTCAAATTTTCCTCCGCCGACATCAATCAAAAAAAATCCTTTTTCAAAAAATGATTCTGAAGTTTCATTTTCGGGAAGATTGTTTAAAATTTCAATTTTCGCTTTTTCAATTCCCGGATATTTTTCTTTGCCGAATTTTTTTAATAAAAAAATTGCCACAATTGTATCTGTTTGTGGGCGAGTAGGAAGAATGATTTTTTGATAAGAAACACTCATAAGATAATATTATTTTAAAATAGTTGTTCTTTGTCATTCCCGTGAAAACGGGAATCCATCGCTACAAAATAACAAATAAAAAATTAAAAGATAATTACTATAATTTTATTTTAGCACAGTTTTTAAAAAATTAAAAACAAATTTGATTAAAAAAAAATTAAGAGAGAAGAGAAATTTGATGAGTCGGTTGCTTGTCGGGTTGACGCATTGTCAATTCAAACACAATACTGTTCTGCCCTGGATTATTGAACGCTCGCGCAAAGAAAGATGCGTCTACTAGTTTTTTGAATGTCTCCGGAATATCGCTAAACTTGTTATTAGATCCCTCGGGAAAATTACTTTTTCCTTTTGGAATAAGGTATAACTTCGTTTTGAATTTAGGTGTTTGCCTTTTTGGCTGTCTTTGTCCTCCTATATCTGTTACTCTATTTCCACGTGTCCACAGAAACATTTCCAGTCCATTTTCTCCTGCTATCTTTGTCATCTCTTCTAATAATTCGTTTCCACTTACTAATATTTCCAGATATTTAGGAAACACTGGTCCTCCCGTTCCTTCGATAACAGCGTTTTTCTCTTTTGCTTCGTACATTTTAACAGGTACTCCGCTTTCCATAGCAAACTTCATCTTCTTTGCTATGGATTTCGCTGCGCTATCTTCTGCGTTTTCGTCGATTATCAAAGGCACGCCTTCCTGTTTAAGTCCCTCTGCAAGTTTCGCATTTGTATAATTTACTACGAATACGAACATCCTTCCCTGCCAATTAACAGAAAAGAATTTTCTCCAGTCTCCTGATTTCATTTCTATCTTTATGCCGCTACTCTGACGAGCGCGAGCGGCATCAATTTCCTCTTCTCCTGCTTCTCCTTTTACCTTCTTTACATCAAGAGGAGTTGTCCTCTCATTATTCCATCCATTTACCATTTTTTTATCTCACCTAAACTATCCATCAATGATTTAATTAAAAAATTGACGAACAATTTCGGTAAGATAAATTTTCTCTTCTCTCTATATTAAGTGCATTTTTAAAGAACAATTTCCCTCCTTATAAACAAATCCAAACTTTTTAATCCTTCATTGTTTAATACCGCATTATAGCATATTTTCAAAAGTTTGTCAAGTCCAACCCTAATCCAAAATTTGACAAGATTGAACATTAAGCATATAATTAAAAGTGTTAAAAAACTTAATTCTCTATATTTTGTTATTCCAAGAGTTGAACTCTTGGTTACTTTAAAACATAGAGAAACAGTTCGTGCTCTCAAAATCTTATCTTTTAATTTTTTTGCAACAATTCAACATTTTGTAAAATTGCAAAGTCGTAAGAAAGTAAGGGGCAGGTCGATTAATTAATTAATAAGTCAATCCTTTTCTCAAATTGAGAATTGGATAAAAGGAAAAAAATGGAAAAGAAACTTTATGTAGGAAGCCTTTCTTACGATTCAACTGAAGACACTCTTAAAGAGGCGTTTTCAAAAGCCGGCACTGTTGTTTCCGCGACTGTCATTACTGACAAAATGTCCGGCAGGTCAAAAGGATTTGGTTTTGTTGAAATGTCTTCAGAAGAAGAAGCTCAAAAAGCGATAGAAATGTACGACGGAAAAGAATTAGACGGAAGAAAAATTATTGTCAATGAAGCCAGACCAATGAGCAAAGACAGAGGAGGTTTTGGAGGCGGAGGCGGAAACAGAGGAAATTCCGGTTTTCGCAAAGATTACGATCGATAAATCGATAAAGATATTTCTGATTAAAAAACAAAAAGCCCTTATGGGCTTTTTTGTTTTTTTGAAAAATTGGACAAAAAGATAGTTTTTTGGTAAAATTAAAATAGGTTTTGAGAATTCTATTTTTCTTTCTACGAGAACGGTTTTCGTAGTTTTCAAGGTTAAAAAGTTGCCAAAAATATGACAATAAACAAAAATGTAGTAATAAATGACAAAATATATGGAAAAATAAAAATTAAAGAACCGATTCTATTAGAGTTATTAAAATCTCCATCAATTTTAAGATTAAAAAATATTTCCCAATTTGGAATTCCAGATAAGTACTATCACTTCAAAAATTTTAGTAGATATGAACACAGCGTTGGGGTAATGATTCTTTTAAAAAAACTTGGAGCAACTTTAGAAGAACAAATTGCTGGTCTTTTGCACGATGTCTCTGTCTTAACATTTTCTCATATAGCTGATTGGGTATTTGCAAGCGGTAGAGAAGGAACCGAAGATTACCACGATACAATTCACGAGAGGTTCATTAAAAAAACAGAAATACCAAAAATTTTAAAAAAATTTAAATTTTCTTTAGAACGAATATTAAACGAAGAAAATTTTTCGCTTCTTGAGAATAAAATACCTGATTTATGCGCTGATAGAGTAGATTATTCTTTAAGAGAATTTAAAGATTGGTTAAATCCGAATATAGTAAACAACTGTATTAAAGAACTTGTAAATTACAACGGTGAAATAGTATTCAGCAATCAAAAAATTGCATTTGATTTTGCTGTAAATTTTTTAGAACTTCAAAATAAGCATTGGGGCGGGCAAGAAGCGATAATAAGATATCATCTTTTTTCTAAAGCGTTAAAAATTGCTTTAGATGAAAAGATTCTATTAAAAAAAGATTTTTATAAAGATGAACCGTTTATATTAAATAAGTTTGAAGACGCTCAAGATAAAAGAATAAAAGAAATATTAAAAATATTGAAAGAGAAAAAAATAAAAAATGTAAAAAGTGATTCAGGTCAAAAAATAATTAAAAAGTTTAGATATGTTGATCCAAAAATAATCTCCAATGGAAAATTGGTTCGGTTAAGTAAATTAAATTCTGAATTTACAAAAATTATTAATAGATATAGAAAAATAAACAAAAAGGGATTAATTATTTAAAATGAATTTTCTACAAGAACAATTCTCCTAGTTTTCTGAGTTGTAAGATTTTTAAAAAAATTTTAATATGAAAATAACAATTTGCGCGAGTATAAATTTTACTTATGAAATAGGCGAGATTGCTAAACAGTTGCGAGAAATGGAATACGAAGTTGATGTTCCTATGACTGCTCAAAAAATACTTGATGGCGAATTAACGTTTAGTGATTTTAAAAAAGAAAAAAGCAAAAACGGCGATGGCGCTTTTCGAAAAATACAATACGATGTAATAAAACGATATTATAAAATTATTCAAAGCACCGATGCGGTTTTGGTTTTGAATTTTGATAAAAATGGAATTAAAAATTACATCGGCGGAAATACTTTTTTGGAAATGGGATTTGCTTATGTTTTAAACAAGCCGATTTATCTTTTAAATCCAATTCCCGATATGATTTACACTGACGAAATTCAAGCAATGCAGCCGAAAATTTTAAATGGGGATTTAAAAAAGATTTTAAAAAATTAAAAGGAAATAATTAAAATGACTAAAGCATTATTTTATGACGACACTTACTTAAAAGAGCGCCAAGCAAAAGTTGTCAGAATAGAAGGAAATAAAGTTTTATTGGAAGAGACCATATTTTTTCCGCAGACATCAACGGAGCCGGGAGATACGGGAAAAATCAATGACAGTAAAGTTGCGGGATTAAAAAAAGAGAATGAAGAAATATGGCACATATTAAATAATCCGCCTGTTTTCAATGAAGGAGACACAGTGAATTTGCAAATAAATTGGAATAAAAGATACGAAGCAATGAAACTTCATTCAGCCCTTCATCTTTTGGCAGGCGCGTTTGATTCGGAATTTAAAGAAAGAGCGGTAGCCGGCGCAGTAAAATCAAAATCCGCTTATTTGATTTTTAAAAATGAATTGGCTGACGAAATAATTCAGAAAGCGTTAGATCAAGCGAACAAAGATATTCAAAAAGGTTTAGAAATCAAAACTTACGAAGATAAAACGCGAAAAGGATTTAAATGGTGCCAAGTTGAAAATTATGATCCTATTCCTTGCGGCGGCTTGCATGTTAAAAATACAAAAGAAATAGGCGAAATAATTTTGAAAGAAAAAATAATAGAAAACGGCAAGCAAAAACTTATGATAGGGATAAAATAAAATTAAAAACAAAAATTATGAAATCTTTGCGTCTTTTGGAAAAAATTAAAAACATCCAGTCAAAGCCGGAAGCCGAACGGATCAGAATTATGTGGATTTTGGTGGTGATTTTTATGGTTGGCGTAGTCGGAATTTTTATTTATTCTTTAAAAAGCATCAAAATTGAAAATGGCGGGAAAATATTAGAAGGAGTGGATGAATTAAAAAAAGAAATAGAAATGCCGAAAATTCCGGATTTTGATATAAATAATTTAAAAAATCTTCCTACTCTTCCAACCGGAGAAGTAAAAGGAGAAAGGGATGGGAATTTTCCAATAGGATTGCCGTTAGAATAATATGGAATTAAAACTTTATTTACAAATTATCAAACAGCAGAAAAAGATAATTTTTATTACCGCTCTTTTAGTTGGATTTTTCGTTTTTATTTTCAGTTTTTTTGCCCCGACAGTTTACGAGACATCTCTTTCTATAGAAACAGAAAGAAAAAATATTCAGGAAACGTCTGATTTTCGCTACGATGATTATTACGCGCTAAAAGCCAGCGAAATGTTTGTTGATTCAATGGCAAAATGGTTTTCCAATCCGGAATTTATTACTCAGATTTGCCAAAAAGCGGAAGTGGATATTAGCGGCGCGAGTTTAAGAAATTTAAAAAAGAAAATCAAAGCGGATAAAATGTCAGCCCAGTATTTAGAAATAAAATTTAAAGCGAATACTCGCGAAGAGTCAGAAAAAATTTCTTCGGCGATTTCTTTAACGATAAAAGAAAGATCAAAAAATCTCGGCTGGACAGACGCAAAGGAAAATATTTTTTCTATCAAAACAAGCGAACCGATAATCGTTGAAAAAAATCCGTTGGTTTTCCTAAATACTTTAATCGGACTTTTCAGCGGATTGTTTATTGGAATTTTGATTGGGTTTTTTAGGAAATATTTAGAATGAGTTTCAATTTCTAATTTTTCCGCCTATGGCGGATCCGCTGCAAGCGGACATTTTTCATTTTAAGTTTTCAATTTTTTCTATGTCTGATACTGTTGATGAAATAAAAAATCATCTTGATGTTGTTGAGGTGATTAGTTCGTACATTAAACTTCAAAAAGCCGGACGAAACTGGAAAGCAAATTGCCCTTTTCACAATGAAAAAACTCCTTCGTTTGTTGTTTCTCCAGACCGGCAGATTTGGCATTGCTTTGGCTGCGGATTGGGCGGCGATATTTTTACTTTTGTGATGAAAATTGAAGGCGTTGAATTTCCAGACGCTTTGCGGACATTAGCCCAGAGAGCCGGCGTTGAAATTAAAAAAGAAAATCCGATTTTGAAAAGCAAGAGAAAAAAACTTCTTGAAGCGTTGGAAGAAGCGGCTGATTTTTTTGAAATCAATTTGAAAGAATCTCCTCGCGGCAAAATCGCCAAAGAATATTTATTAAAAAGAAAATTAACCGAAGAGACAATAAAGGAATTCAGAGTCGGCTACGCGTCTGACAAATGGCAGGATTTGGAAAATCATTTAACTTCTCGCGGCTATTCAAAAAATGAAATTTTTGAAGCCGGACTGACAGTAAAAAAAGAAAATGGCGGCGCTTACGACAGATTCCGCGACAGAATTATTTTTCCCATTCAGGATTTACAGGGAGCGGTCATCGGATTTGGCGGACGGGTAATGCCCGGCTCTTCGGAAGACAAAGCAAAATATATTAATTCTCCGGAAACTTTTATTTATAACAAAAGCCGGGTTCTTTATAATCTTCATCGGGCAAAAGTGGAAATCAGAAAACGAAATTTTACAATTTTAGTTGAGGGCTATATGGATGTGATCGCTTCCTGGCAAATGGGAACGAGAAATGTTGTTGCTTCGTCCGGGACCGCTTTGACCGAAGGACAGATTAAAATTCTCAAAAGATATTCGGAAAATTTGGCTTTTTCTTTTGACACTGACACCGCCGGGCAAATCGCCACCAAACGAACAATTGACTTGGCCTTGGAGCAGGGATTAAATATTAAAGTGATTAGCATTCCAAAAGAAATCGGAAAAGATCCGGCTGACTGCTTGGTTCAAAATCCGAAAACTTGGCTTGAAGCGATTAAAAATAAAAAACCGATTATGGAATTTTATTTTGACAGCGCTTTTTCCGGTATAGATATTGATAAAGTGGAAAGCAAAAAAAAAGCGGCGGCAGCGCTTCTTGAAAAGATAAAAAAAATTCCAAACAAAATTGAACAGGCGCACTGGATAAACCAATTGGGACAAAAAATAAAAATCAAAGAGGAAATTCTTTCTGATATGATGAGTTCAATAAAAGGGGACTATCAGAATTATTCCAACCGCCGGGAAATAATTGATCAGGCGTTTGTTTCTAAAAAAAATCGCAGCAAAATACTTCAGGAACGGCTTTTAGGATTTTTGCTTCTTTGGCCAAAAAGTTTGGAATCTTTAGAAAAAAAATTAGAGGCGGATTTATTTGATGATGAAGAATTGGAAATTTTTAAAAAATTGCAGGAATTTTTAAAAAACAATCAAGAATTTAATTTTAACGAATTCAAAAAAGAGCTCTCTTCTTCTCTCGGCGATAAAATCGGCTACCTGACTTTAAAAATAGAAAATGATTATAATTTAAAAAATGAAGATTTGGATTTTTCTCCGGAATCTGACTTGACTGAAGAAATGAATAATTGTTTGAACGCATTAAAGAAAGAAAAAATTAAAATTCAATTGGAAGCGTTGGAACAGGATATTAAAAAAGCCGAAGCAGACCACGATGAAGAAAGTTTAAGAACTTTCAGCGAAGAATTTCAACGGCTTTCCGGGGAATTAAGTGAAATAGAGGAGAGTTGAAAGAAATGGAAACTTATAGAAATTGATTGAAACTAATTGAAATTAGAAAATTAATTGTCATTCCCGTGAAAACGGGAATCCACTGTTACAACACACATAAGTTGCAAGCGTAGATTCCCGCCTACGCGGGAATGACAGAGGAATAATTATGAAAATTATATTTTTTGGTGACATTGTCGGGCGGCCGGGGAGGGAGGCGATAAAAAAAATTATACCAGAGCTGAAAAAGGAATATCAGCCGGATTTGATTGTGGCGAATGTGGAAAATATCGCCCACGGAAAAGGAATTACCAAAAAATCATTGGAGGAAATTTTAGAAAGCGGGGTTGATCTGGCGACTTCAGGGGATCATACTTTTTCCCAAAAAGAAACAACAGAAATTTTAGAAAATGAAAATAGTTCTCTTTTGCGTCCGGCAAATTATCCGCCGGGAGTTCCGGGAAAGGGATATAAAATAATTAAAATCGGAGCAAGAACTGTTTTAGTAATGAATTTAATGGGCCGAGTTTTTTTTAACGCGAATTTGGACTGCCCTTTTCGAAAAGCCGATGAAATTCTTGAAGAAGCCGGCGATGGAATTGACGCGGTTATTATTGATTTTCATTGCGAGGCGACCAGCGAAAAAAAAGCGCTTGGTTATTATTTGGACGGACAAGTTGCGGCAATTTTGGGAACGCATACGCATATTCCGACCGCTGACGAACAAATTCTGCCGAAAGGAACCGCTTATATTTCTGATGTTGGAATGGTCGGTCCGAAAAATTCTGTTCTGGGAGCTAAATCAGAATCAACATTAAATCATTTTTTAACCCAAAAACCTTTTAAATACGATCTTGCGTTTTCCAAAGATGAAAATGACAAAGTTGAAGTTAACGCGGTTCTGGTTGAAATTGATCCAAATTCCGGAAAAGCAAAAAAAATTGAAAGAATTCGCAAAGAAATAATTGTAGGTTGAAATTTATTGCCGAATTCGTCTAGTGGTTAGGACATCAGGTTCTCATCCTGGAAACACGGGTTCAATTCCCGTATTCGGTACCACTTTAACCCCAAAATTTGCCAAATATATTTATTGTGTTATAATGATTTTGGGTTATTAAAAATATAAATATAAAAACAAATCTTAAAAACAAAAAAAATATGGAAGATCAAAACAAAATTAATTTGATTAATGATCAAATTAAATCAGCGGAAAAAACTATTCTTATGGCGAGAAAAGAGCTTGCCAAGCTTGGCGGAGATCCGCTTGCAGAAATAGCTTCGCCGTCTAACAATGCAGAAGGCGCGCGCCAGGTTATTGAAGGATTTTTCAACGGGCAGAATATGGTTGATGAAGAAAGCCATGAATATCCAGTGCCGGCAAATTATGCCAGCAAATCAAAATTAGTTGAAGGCGACCGCTTGAAATTAGTTATTACCGCTGACGGTTCTTTCGTTTATAAACAAATCGGTCCGATTGAAAGAAAAAGAGTTGTTGGAACTTTAATGCAACAGGAAAACGGCGATTATTTTGTTTTAGTTGACGGAAAATCGTATCGGGTTCTCTTAGCTTCGGTGACTTATTTTAAAGTTAAAATTGGAGATGAAGTAAGTTTGCTTATTCCAAGCGACCGAGATAGCGTCTGGGGGACGATTGAAAATATTTTTTCCGCCGGATTGGAAAAACCAGCGGAAAAATTTCCAAAAGTTCAGGAAAAAAAAGAAAATCCGGCTGAAGATATTGAAGATGAATGGACTGCTGATTTTGACGAAATTAAAAAAGAAGCGCCTGATGAAGAAGAGATTAAGGCAAGCGAAGAAAATTTTGACAAAGATGAATTTGAAAAAATATGAGCAAAACATTTATTCAATTTATAAAATTTGCTTTTGTCGGGGGAATTAATACTGGTATTGATTTTGCTGTTTTGAATTCTTTGATGTGGATAAGCGGAATTTACAAAGGCGAAGAAATTATTTTTTTTAACATCATCGCTTTTACTGTTGCCACGATCAACAGTTATTTTATGAACAAACACTGGACTTTTGGAGCGAAAGGAAAAGAAGAAGTTGGGAAAGAGTTCAGTCAATTTCTCTTAGTTAGTTTAATTGGAATTTCAATTAACACAAGCATTGTTTATTCAATTACGACTTTTATTGAGCCAAGTTTTGGATTAAGTTCTCCTGTTTGGGCAAACTTTGCCAAAGCCAGCGCAACCGCCATTTCCCTTATTTGGAATTTTATCGGTTATAAATTTATTGTGTTTAAAAAGTAAGACGATTTTACAAATAAAAAAAAGAAAGCTTCGGCTGTTTTTTATTAAAAAAGTTTAATTATGTCTAATTTAGTTTTATATCGAAAATATCGGCCAAAAAGTTTTGGAGAAGTTGTCAGCCAGGAGCATATTATCCGAACATTGATGAACGCTTTGACTTTTGAGCAAACGGCGCACGCTTATCTTTTTTCCGGTCCGCGGGGAACCGGCAAAACAACCATCGCCAGAATTTTAGCCAAAGCGATTAATTGCTCTTCGCCGATTAAAGAAAAAAAAGAAAAACAAAACGCTTTTAAATTTGAACCTTGCAATAAATGCGAGAATTGCTTACAAATAAATGCCGGGCGATCTCTTGATATAATTGAAATAGATGCGGCTTCAACGCGCGGAATTGATGAAATTCGCGAACTCAAAGAAAAAATCGGATTTTCCCCGAGCCATTTGCCCTATAAAGTTTTCATTATTGACGAAGTTCATATGCTCACCCGCGAAGCGTTTAACGCGCTTTTAAAAACTTTGGAAGAGCCGCCAAAGCACGCTATTTTTATTTTAGTTACTACGGAAATCCATAAAATTCCGGCGACAATTATTTCCAGATGCCAGCGGTTTGATTTTAAAAAAGTTTCTCTTGAAGAAATAATGCAATGCCTGGAAAAAATCGCCAAAGAAGAAAAAATAAAAATTGAAAAATCGGCGCTGGAATTAATTGCCGTTAACGCCGGTGGAGCGGTTCGCGACGCTGAAAGTATTCTTGGGCAAATTATGGTTATTGCCGGCGAAGACGGAAAAATTACTCTTGAAGAAACTCAGACAATTCTGGGAACAACGCCAATTAAAGCAGTTGTTGAATTGGTAAAGTTTTTAGCCGAAGACAAAGCGACCGAGAGCATTAAATTTATTAATCGTCTTGCGGATGACGGCTGCAATCTGGAAGAATTTGCAAAAGCGTTTGTTAATTATTTAAGAAAAGTTCTGCTGATTAAAATCAATAAGGATTTGACAAACTTGGTTAATCAGGAATTGACCCAAGAGCAGATTAAAGAACTTTTTTCTTTAACTAACAATTTTTCGCAGGAAAAAATTCTAAAAGCGATTGATGTTTTTATTGAAGCGATTAATGAAATGAAATATTCCCATTTTTCACAGTTGCCTTTGGAAATGGCTATTGTTGAAATTATTTCTTTTCAAAAAAATGAAAATGATTTTCAGGAAAAAATTGAAGATGAAAAGCAAAAAAAAACTTCCAATGAAAATTCTTCTACTAATATTAGCGAGAGAGGGGATAGCGCAGATGAAAAAAATCAGAACAGTAAAGTAGAAAATCCTCAAATAAAAAATTTTGACGAAACAAAAAAAATAGATGATTCTTCAGAAAATGTTTTAAAAACAGTTCGGGAAAATTGGCTTCAAATTATTGAAAAAATTAAAATTTATAATCATTCAATCAGCGCGTTTTTAAAAAATTGCGAAGTTGTGGGAATGAAGGATAAATTTGTCGTCGTTGCCACTAAATACAAATTTCACAAAGAAAAGCTGGCACAGGCAGTTAATCGGGAAATTGTTGAAAAAGTTCTTGGCGAAATAATCGGCAAGAAGAAGAAAATTTTTGTCCGTTATCTTTCAGAAGAGGATGCGAAAAAAGAAGGATATAAAATTAAGAAAACTTTGAAAGAAAAAAAAGATAATCTTGTTAATTCAGCGTTAAAAATATTCGGCGGGAATAAAATAGAAAAATAAAATTTTCGGGGATCGTCTAATGGTAGGACGGCAGGTTTTGGTCCTGTAAATCGGGGTTCGACTCCCTGTCCCCGAGCCATTTGTGAAAATACTATTTGTCTTAAAGTAAAATTATAAAATAATCAAAATTTTATGGAACAGATTCAGGAATTTATTATCAATATTATTAAAATATACGGAGCAAGCGTTTTTTGGATTGCGGCTTTATTTTTCGGAGGCAGAATAGTTTTGAAAAAAATAGTCAAAAGAATGATTAAATTAGTTGAGGACGAAGATAGGGGAGACAGTTCGGATTTAAAAAAGAGATCGCAAACTTTAGGAAGCATTATCATCACCACCGGAAATATTATTATTTATGTTGTTGTTTTCCTGATGGTTTTAAAACTTTTCGGTGTGGATATCACTCCAATTTTAGCCGGTGTGGGAATTATCGGATTGGCAGTCGGTTTCGGCGCCCAGTCCATAGTCAAGGATTTTGTTTCCGGATTATTTGTTCTGATTGAGAACCAATACTGCATCGGAGATAGAGTGAAAATAGGAACTTTTGAAGGCCGCGTTCAAAAAATAACAATGCGTTCCACGGTTCTTCAGGATGATGAAGGCAAAACTTTTTATATTTCAAATGGCTTGATTAAAGATGTGATAAATTTTTCACAAGGAGATAAAAAATAATACTATGAATAATCGTTTAAAAATTCGTTTTACTTTGCTCGGAATTATTGCTATCGCTGTTTTAAGCGGATACGCTTGCTATCCGAAAATTTTTGACGCACCTCTGAAAAAAATTGGAATTGAATATCAGAATCCGCTGAAAATTCATTTGGGCCTGGACTTGCAGGGAGGAACTCATTTAATTTATCAGGCGGATTTGTCAAAAATTGATTCAAGCGAACAAAAAGTTTCAATGGAGGGCGTTCGCGATGTGATTGAACGCCGGGTCAACGCTTTTGGAATTTCCGAGCCAGTGGTTCAGATTTCCCAAAAAAATCGGCTGATTGTTGAATTAGCCGGAGTAAAAGATATTGGTCAGGCAATTAAAATGATCGGTGAAACGCCTTATCTTGAATTTGAGGAAGAAATCAGCTGGGAAGAAATAAAAGAACAAATTGAAGCCGCTGGACAGCCGCTTCCAGAGAAAGAGCCGCAGGGCCCGTTTTTCCAGCCGACTTCTTTAACTGGCCGACATCTTAAGCGGGCTGATGTAAGTTTTGATCCTCAAACGCACAAACCAATGGTCAGCTTGGAATTTAATGATGAAGGTAAAAAATTATTTGCTGAGATTACTGAAAGAAATGTCGGAAAATTAGTGGCGATTTATTTGGACCATCTGCCGATTAGCGTGCCGGTTGTCAACGAAGTAATTCGCGATGGCAGAGCGGTGATTAGCGGCGGAAGTTTTGAAGGCGCTGAAGGACTGAAAGAAGCGAAACTTTTAGCCCAGCGATTAAATGCCGGCGCTTTGCCGGTTCCGATTAAACTTATCAGCCAGCAGAGCGTTGGCGCAAGTTTGGGAAAAGCGTCTCTTGATAAAAGTTTTTTTGCCGCAATTGTCGGCTTAATTATCCTTTCGCTTTTTATGATTCTTTATTATCGCTTGCCCGGATTGCTGGCGGTTTTTTCATTGGGAATTTATATTATGATTGTTATCAGCTTATTTGAATTAATTCCAATCACTTTGACTTTGGCGGGAATCGCCGGATTTATTTTATCAATCGGAATGGCGGTTGACGCCAATGTTCTGATTTTTGAAAGAATGAAAGAAGAATTGCGCGCCGGCAAGCCGTTGGCTTTGGCGATTGAAGAAGGATTTGTCCGCGCCTGGACTTCAATTCGCGATTCAAATATTTCGTCTTTAATAATTTGTTTGATTTTATTTTATTTCGGCACAAGCATTATTGAAGGTTTTGCCTTAACTCTGGGAATAGGAATTCTAATCAGTATGTTCTCGGCGATTATTATCACCCGGACTTTTTTAAGAATCGTCGGCGGAACAAGAATTGGGAAGTATGGAAGATTGTTTGGAGTTGCCAAGAAACAATGAACAATGAGCAAAGAACAATAAACAAAGAACAAAAAAATAAACCATTAAAATAAATTTATGTTCAAAATTATTCAAAAAAGAAAAATTTATTACGCATTTAGTTTAACGCTTGTTTCGCTGAGCATTATTGCTATTGCTGTCTGGGGAATTAAATTGGGAATTGATTTTACCGGCGGGTCTTTGATGGAAATAAATTTCGGAGAGGAAAATAAAATTCCGCAAAAGCAGGAAATTACTGAAACGCTGGCTGAATTTGATTTGGGTGGAATAAATGTTCAGCAAACAGGCGAGACCGGATTGATTCTGCGGTTTAAATCAGTTGACGAAGAAACTCATCAAAAAATGCTAACCGTGCTTAAAGAAAAATTTTCTTCAGAGAAAAATAATCAGCCGGAAAAATCTAATTCTGAAAATAATTCCGCGAAAAATTCCGAACAGCCGGAAGAAAAAGAAGAAGTGTTTATTGAAGAAAGATTTGAGTCAATCGGTCCGGTTATCGGCGCCGAATTAAAAAGAAAATCAGTTTGGGCGATTGGTTTGGCGTTGATGGCGATTGTTCTTTTCGTCGCCTGGGCTTTCCGAAAAATTTCCCATCCGGTTCCTTCATGGAAATATGGAGTAATTGCGATTATTGCTTTGGCTCATGATGTTTTAATAACTTTGGGAATTTTCGCCGTCTTGGGGCATTTTTTCAATGTTGAAATAAACACTCCGTTTGTCGCCGCGCTTTTGGCGATTCTCGGTTATTCGGTTAACGATACGATTGTTGTTTTTGATAGAATAAGAGAAAATCTTCTTCATTTTTCTTCAGAAACTTTTGAAGAAGCGGTCAATAAAGGAGTGAATGGAACTTTAATCCGTTCGTTTAACACAAGTTTGACAACTCTTTTTGTTCTTCTGGCAATATTTTTATTCGGCGGAGAAACAATAAAATATTTTTCATTGACTTTAATCTGCGGAGTTGTTCTGGGAACTTATTCTTCAATTTTCCTCGCCTCGCCGCTTTTAGTTTCCTGGCAAAAATGGAGCGAGAAAAGGGAATAATTAATACTTATTTTTAATTCTGGATTCCTGCCTTCGCAGGAATAACAGAGGAGATTAAAACTATGCAAAAAAACAAAAAACTCATTTTATTTTTCAAAGACATTTCAATCAAAGACATTCCTCTCGTCGGCGGGAAAAACGCTTCTTTGGGAGAAATGTTTTGTAGCTTTGCAAAAGTCAAAAGTCAGGGATCAAAATCTAAAATTAAAATTCCAAACGGTTTTGCCATTACCGCTTTTGCTTACCAGTATTTTATTAAAGAAAATAAATTAGATAAGAAAATCAAGCAAACTTTGACTGGTTTGGATACTCATAATTTAAAAGATTTGGCAAAGCGCGGAGAAAAAACCAGAAAAATTATTCTCGCGGCAAAAATACCAAAGGAGTTGGAAAAAGAAATTGTTAAAGCGTATAAAGAATTAAGTAAGCAGGAAGCCGGATCTCAAATTGATGTAGCCGTTAGAAGTTCGGCGACCGCCGAGGATTTGCCGAACGCTTCTTTTGCCGGACAGCAGGAAAGTTATTTAAATATCAAAGGCGAAAAAGATTTATTAAAAACGGTCAGGAAATGTTTTGCTTCCCTTTTTACAAATCGGGCGATTTCTTACCGTCAGGAAAAAAAGTTCAGTCATTTTAAAGTGTCCCTTTCAATCGGCGTGCAAAAAATGGTCCGTTCGGACAAAGCATCAGCCGGGGTGATGTTCACTATTGACACGGAATCCGGATTTCGCGATATTATTTTAATTAACGCCGCTTATGGACTTGGAGAAAATGTGGTGAAAGGCGAAATCAATCCGGACCAATATTTTGTTTTCAAGCCAAAACTGAAAAAAGATTTCAAGCCGATTGTCGGCAAGGCGCTTGGAATAAAAAGAAAGAAAATGATTTATGATTCCAAGGGCGGGACAAAAAATATTCCAGTTTCTGAAGAAGAGCAGCAGATGTTTTCTTTGACAGATGAAGAAGTTTTAACTTTAGCCCGGTGGGGAATGGAAATTGAAAAGCATTATCAGCGACCAATGGATATTGAATGGGCGAAAGACGGCAAAGATGGAAATCTTTATATTGTTCAGGCACGCCCGGAAACGGTTAAGACAATTGAAAAGGCGAATATTTTAAAAAATTATGTTTTGCTCAAGCAGGGGAAAGTTCTTTTGGAAGGCGAAAGCGTCGGCGAAAAAATCGGACAGGGAAAAGTCCATATTATCAAAAGCGCCAAAAAAATCAAGGAATTTAAAAAAGGCGAGGTCTTGGTTACCCGGGTGACTGATCCGGACTGGGAGCCGATTATGCGGATGGCTTCGGCGATTATCACCGAGCTTGGCGGAAAAACTTCGCACGCGGCAATTGTTTCGCGGGAGTTGGGAACGCCCTGTGTTGTCGGCACCGGCAAAGCGACAAAAATTTTGAAAAATAATCAGGCGGTGACAATCAGCAGCGCCGAGGGCGAAGTCGGACGGGTTTATCAGGGAATTCTGCCTTTTAAAATTAAAAAAGTAAATTTAGACAAATTTGAAAAACCGAAAACAAAAATAATGATGAATATTGGAATTCCGCGCCAGGCGTTTTCCCAATCGTTTATTCCGAACGAAGGAGTCGGCTTGGCTCGGGAAGAATTTATTATCGCCAACTTTATCAAGATTCATCCGCTGGCTTTGATTAATTTTAAAAATCTTAAGGACAAAAAAGTCAAAAAAGAAATTGAGGAAATTACTGTATCTTACAAAAGTAAGACGCAGTTTTTTGTTGATAAATTAGCTCAGGGAATTGGGCGGATCGCCGCCGCTTTTTATCCGAAAGAAGTTATTGTCCGGATGTCGGATTTTAAAAGCAATGAATACCGTGCTTTAATCGGCGGAGAAGATTTTGAGCCGAATGAGGAAAATCCAATGCTTGGCTGGCGCGGCGCTTCCCGTTATTATGACAAAAAATACAAGGCGGCTTTTATTTTGGAATGCCATGCGATTAAAAAAGTCCGCGAAGAATTCGGATTGGATAATCTTAAAGTGATGATTCCTTTTTGCCGGACTCCGAAAGAAGGAAAAAAAGTTTTATCAATAATGAAAGAGCAGGGATTGATTCAGGGCAAAAACGGCCTGGAGGTTTATGTGATGGTTGAGATTCCTTCAAATGTTATTTTGGCCGACGAGTTTGCGAAAATTTTTGACGGGTTCAGCATCGGCACAAATGATTTGACGCAATTGACTTTGGGAACTGACCGCGATTCAGAATTAATCAGCCATATTTTTGACGCGCGCGATCAGGCGGTTAAAAAATTAGTTTCTGAAGTGATTAAAGTTGCCCGCAAAAATAAAATAAAAATCGGCATCTGCGGCCAGGCGCCAAGCGACTATCCTGATTTTGCTTCTTTCCTTGTCCAATGCGGCATTGACAGTATCTCCCTAAACCCGGACACCGTTTTAAAAACAAGCATAGAAATTTTAAAAACGGAGAAGAGACTGAAAAAATGATTGGAAATATAAATGTTTTTTTTAGATTCATAGGTTAATCTATTTTAACCTATGAATCTTTTTTAATAATCAGCTCTTATCAAAATAGATTTTTTGTGGTATGATGTAGATAGAGTAAATATTTATCCATGGCTAAAAGTACGGATACAATTGAGCTATATTATTTCTTGACTAATTAAAAATTATGCCAATTTTCAATGACTTAGATTTAAAAAATTGGAAAGAATCAGAAATTTGGACTGATAGTTTATGGATTATTTCTGAACGAGATAAAACTGGAAAGCATAATGGTTTTTATCATGGAAATTTTATCCCGCAAATCCCGCATCAGTTTATTTTAAGATATACAAAGAAAAACGAAATTGTTTTTGATCCGTTTCTGGGAAGTGGAACAACAGCATATGAAGCAGAAAGTTTAAAAAGAAATTTTATCGGTATAGATATTCAGAAAAGTTTAATAAACAAAATTAAAAAGAACTTAGATCAAAAAAGTAATTTTTCTGAATTATTAGCTGATGATAGCACAAGCGAAAATACTTTTAAGCAAGCAAAAGAAATTTTAAAGAATCATAAAAAGAAAAATATTCAATTGGCAATATTGCATCCTCCATATGCAAACATAATAAAATTTAGTAGTTATAAAGAGGATTTATCCAACACAAAATCATTAAAAGAATTTTTAAGCAAATTTTCGCAAGTTTTAAAAAATACTATTTCAATTTTAGAAAAAGGCAGATATTTGGTAATAGTTATCGGCGACAAATATACTAACGGACAATGGATTCCGTTGGGATTTTATTGTATGAATGAAGCTCAAAAATTAGGATTGACTTTAAAAAGTGTTATTATAAAAAATATGGAAGGTAATCGAGCTAAAAGAAATAAAGAGGCGATTTGGCGATATCGTGCGCTTTCAAGCGATTATTATATTTTTAAGCATGAGTATATTTTAGTTTTTAAAAATTGAAATTATGGAATATATAAAATCAAAACTTTCAGACGATTTGGCGCGAAAAATTATCGGTAGCCAAGAAAAAGCGATAGAATATTTGTTGCGTTTAAATATTATTAAGCCAATATCATCTTTAAAATTTAAAACTATTAGTCGAGGAAAAAACAAAGGAAAGAAAGTTTTGGATTTAAGCACAAAAGAGCTTTGGAAAATTATTGTTGATAGTTGGAACTATGAAGAAAGCAAAAAAATTATAAGAGATATTTTTAAAGAAACTAACAAATATAAAAACGGGAAAGAAGCTGACAACGCAATGAATGTGCTTATTAAAGAATGGAAATCTTTGAAATTAGGCAACATCGCATGGCCTTTTTCTCAGGGCGCTTTTGATGATTTTGTTCAAAGGATAAATTCCGAAAAAGAAAACGGATTTGTAAAGGATAAAAAAGTTAAAGTTGCGGCGGTTAAATATAGACGAATAAAAGAAATTAACACTGTGAGAAATGATTTTATAGAAACGCTTATTTTTGAAAAGAATAAAAATATTTTACCGACGCTTAATCATAGGCGAGGAGTGGATTTTTTTATAAATGGAATTTCTTTTGATCAGAAAGTAGCCAAAAGTCCGACTAATGAATTTAAAAGACATTTCAAAAATGAATGGAGAAAAATAGCTATTCAAAAACCAAAATTGGTCGCCGAGTATTTATACAAATATCAAGACGAAGGACGCTTTGGCGCTGATCCAAGATTATTGGTTGTTTATATTGATGAGGATGTTTCAATTGAAAAAATCAGAGAAACTATTGAAAAAACGGATTTAGATAATCCAATTGAAATTAATTTTACTTATAAGCACAAAGTTCAGGGCGAGAAAAATTATAAAGTTCCTTGTTTTGTGATTTTGTTATATAACTAAGTAATATGAAAAATACATTAATACCAGAACAAGCAGCATTAAATTTGGAAATTGAACAAATTGAAAATAGTTTTTTTGCAGATGAGCAAAATCCGGAATTAAAAAGAGGGAAATCCTTTCATTATTTGTGTTTGTCAATATTGTGTAATATAGAATATAAGAATATTGATAATGAAGATATTACTGATGGAAATGACGAGGAAGGTATTGATATAATCCATTTAGATGAACTAAATAATAAAATCATTGTTAATATCTTTAATTGCAAATCATCAGAAAAACAACACTATACAGCAATTGATCTTACTAAATTACATCAAGGTTTGAGATATATTTTTGAAGAAAAACAAAGTGTTTATCAAAATTTAGAAAATTATAATTTTGTAGATAAAATAGTTAAAATAAGAAATGAAAAAAGTAAAATTATTGAAATCAATGTTTATTATTGTGTATTTGGTGGATCATCAATTGAACCAAATGTAAACAGGAAAGTGCAAGAAATTGAGAGACAATATAAAGAACTTGTTGGGTATGAATTTGATAACGCAGATTTTAATTTATATCTTATAAATTGTAAAAAACTTTTAGATCAAAAACATAAAAACGAAGAACCTTTAAGAGGTATTAAAATAAAAATTCCTTATTATTCAACAGATGTAGGATATAGACCTATAATTATTACAAAGGGAGAAATTAAAGGATATTTAGCAACTATCAATGCAAAAGATATAGCTAAGCAAGTAGAAAAATATAAAGATTCCTTGTTTGAAAAAAATATTCGTGGCTGGCTAAGATACAATAAGCCAAATACCGATATTTATAATTCTTGCGTTGATGATGAAAGTGAATTATTTTGGTTTATGAATAATGGAATTACAATAATCGCAGATAAAGTTCATGCTAATAATTACAAGTTTCAATGGGAAATTATTAATATGCAGATTATCAATGGTCAGCAAACTGCATGGATGATTTATGAAGCTTACAACAAAAAAGAATTAAGGGAAAATGTGAATATTTTGTGTAGAATTTATGAGTCGAAAGATGTGAATTTAGTAAAAAAAATCACAAAAGCAACAAATACACAGTCATCAATTGGTAGTAGGGATTTAATGTCAAATGAACCAGAGCAAATTGCAATAGAAAAAGTCTTTAGCCAACTTGGATATTTTTATGAAAGACAAAAAGGACAGATTAAATCTGATATAAAATTCAAAAAAGATATAACAAGCAAAAAAATGGCACAAGTATCTTTAGCGATACTTTGCAAAAAGCCGAGCTTGGCAAGAAAAAATATTGAAGATAATTTTTTCAATAAAGATAAAAATTATAATAATATATTTAGCCATGATCCAAAAGTGCTTTTATTAGCGTATTTTGTTTTTGATTATTGCGATAAACAATCAAAGCAAAATAAAATTGATGGTGATGAATTAAAATATTTTGGAACCTTACATATTGCCCGAATACTTTGGGAACATAAAGAAAAATTATTTTTAAAAGACATCATTTTAACTATTCAAAAGTTTGAAAACGGACAAATTGATTTATTGAAAGATTATGAAAAATCAGCAAAAAAATTAAAGAATATTTTAAAACAAAAAGATATTGAAAGTATTGGACATTATTTAAGTAGGATAGAAGTTGATGGATTAATTTTTGAAGCACTATCAAAAGAATAAACTATGAATTACATCGGCTCTAAATTATCACTTCTTGAATTTTTAGAAGATTCAATCAATAAAGTAGTTGATAAAAAAAACTGCAATGTTTTTTGTGATTTGTTTGCTGGCACTGGAATAGTTGGGAATTATTTTAAAAAAAAAGGATATCAAATAATCGCAAATGATATTCAATATTACAGCTATATTTTAAATAAACACTATATTGAAAATCACAAAGAATTAAAGTTTCTAAAATTAAAAAAAGAATTACCTGAATTAGAAAAGATAAAAGCAGAAAACAGAAAAGATTTTGTCTGCGATTATTTGGAAAATTTAAAAGGCATTAAAGGTTTTGTTTATAAAAATTATTGTTTAGGAGGAACAAAAAACAAAAAAATACAAAGACAATATTTTTCAGATACAAATGGAATAAAATGCGATGCAATCAGGCAGAAAATTGAAAACTGGAAAAAAGAAAAATTGATTAGCAAAAACGAATATTATTTTTTGCTAGCAAGTTTAATTGAGTCAATAGATAAATACGCAAATACTGCTTCTGTTTATGGAGCATTTTTAAAGAAATTAAAAAAGTCCGCGCGGAAAAACTTAATTTTAAAACCAGCTGAATTAGTTATTAACGATCAAAAACACAAAGTTTATAATGAAGATATAAATATTTTAACCAAAAAAATAAAAGGTGATATTCTGTATTTAGACCCGCCGTATAATCACAGGCAATATGCGACTAATTATCACATTTTAGAAACGATTGCAAAATATGACAATCCAAAAATTTATGGCAAAACAGGATTAAGAGAATATGAAAATCAAAAATCATCTTATTGCTCATGTTCTAAAGTAAAAAATACTTTTAAGAATTTAATTTTAAACGCTAAAGTAAAATACATTTTTTTAAGTTATAATAACGAAGGATTAATGTCTTTAAAGGATATAAAAGAAATTATGAGCTTGCGTGGAAAATACGGATATTTTACAAAAAAATATAATAGATTTAAAGCTGATAAAACAGAAAATAGAAATTATAAAGCAGATAGAACTGTTGAATATTTACATTATGTAGTTTGTAAATAAAATTATGAGCAAAAATCTACAATTATAAACTCTATTTCAATAATTCTCTTATTTTGTTATAATACAACAGTAATCATATGAAAAAAATACAAGTTTCAATTTATAGTTTATTTTTTATTCTGCTGATAGGAATTGGCGGCGGTTTTTATTTTGGCCAGGAAGGAAATGTCCGCATTGTTGACAACGGAGAAAAAATCGTTATTAAAAAAGAAATTGGTCAGCCGAAAAATGTTGATTTCAGCGTTTTTTGGGATACTTGGGAAATTATTGAAGAAAAATATGTTGACCGTCCGGCTGATTATAATAAAATGGTTTACGGCGCTATTTCCGGCTTAGTTGATTCATTGGACGATCCTTATTCGGTTTTTATGGATCCTGAAGAAAGCAAAGAATTTATGGAAGATATGGAAGGAAGTTTTGAAGGAATCGGCGCCGAGATCGGCATTAGGAAAAATATTTTGACGATAATCGCTCCTTTGGAAGGAATGCCGGCGGAAAAAGCAGGATTAAAATCCGGAGACAAAATTATTAAAATTGATGGAGAAACAACCATTGACATAACTTTGAGCGAAGCAGTGAGAAAAATTCGCGGCGAAAAAGGAACCGAAGTTGTTTTGACAATTATGCGTGAAAATGCTGAAGAATCAAAAGAAATTAAAATTGTCCGTGGGCTGATAGATGTTAAAAGCGTTGAATGGGAAATGAAAAAAATTGATGAGACAGAATTAGCTTATCTTAAAATCCGCCGTTTTAGCGAAGACACATTTCAGGAATTAAACAAAGCGGCCGGTGAAATTCTTTCTTCCTCGGCGAAAGGAATTGTTTTGGATTTGCGGAATAATCCGGGTGGATATTTAGATGTTGCTATAAAAGTTACCAGTATTTTTATTGACGGAAAAGAAGTAGTTGTTATTGAAGATTTTGGAAACGGCAAAAAGAAAGAATATAAATCATCTGGACGGGCAAAACTTGCCCATTTGCCGGTAGCTGTTTTAATAAATCAGGGTAGTGCCAGCGCCTCGGAAATTTTAGCCGGAGCATTAAGGGATATTAAAAAAGTAAAATTAGTCGGCGAAAAAACTTTTGGCAAGGGCTCTGTCCAGGAATTAGAAAGGTTGAAAGATAAATCTTCGGTTCGCTTGACCGTGGCAAAATGGCTCATTCCTTCAGGCCATTGCATTAACGAAGAAGGATTAAAACCGGACATAGAAGTTGAAATGACAGATGAAGATATAGATAATGGAATTGACAAGCAATCAGAAGAAGCGATGAAGTTATTGAAGTAAAAAATTTAAAATTATGAAATATCGTCCAACTATCGGTATGGAAGTTCATGCCGAGTTGAAAACTAAATCAAAAATGTTTTGCGGATGCGCCAATAATTCCGATGAAAAAAATCCGAACACAAACATCTGTCCGATTTGTACAGGCCAGCCCGGAACGCTTCCAGTAATTAATAAAAAAGCGGTTGAAAAAACGATTAAAGCCGGTTCGGCTTTAAATTGTAAAATTCTTAAAAAAGCTCATTTTGACAGAAAAAATTATTTCTATCCGGATTTGCCAAAAGGATATCAGATTTCACAATTTGACGAACCGTTTTGCGAGAATGGCTATTTGGAAATTTCCGCCAACGGCGAGTCAGACAACAGCGGACAAAATTCAAAAAAGAAAATAAAAATCAGAAGAATTCATCTAGAGGAAGACGCCGGCAAATTAATCCATCAAAAAGAAAACGGCTGTTCGTTGGCTGATTATAATCGCGCCGGAGTTCCTTTGATGGAATTAGTCACTGAACCGGATATTTCCTCATCTAAAGAAGCAAAAAAATTCTGTCAGGAGCTTCAATTGATTTTTCGTTATCTGGATATTTCTTACGCGGATATGGAAAAAGGGCAGATGCGCTGCGAAGTTAATATCAGCATTTCACCGGAAAATGAAAATAAATTAGGAACAAGAACAGAAATAAAAAACTTAAATTCTTTTCGAGCGGTGGAGCGGGGGATTGAATATGAAATAAAAAGGCAGACAAAAGTTTTGGAAGCGGGCGATAAAGTTATTCAGGAAACAAGGGGCTGGGACGACGCGAGAGGAATTACCGTTTCCCAAAGGTCAAAAGAAGAAGCGCATGATTACCGTTATTTGCCGGAGCCGGATCTGCCGGCGGTTGAATCAAAAAATTTTAAATTTAAAATTTCCGAACTGCCTCAGCAAAAACGCGAGCGGTTTAACAAGCAATTTAAAATATCACCTTCAAATATAGAAACATTAATCAGCAATAAACATTTGTCTGAATATTTTGAACAGACAGTGAGTGAGCTTAGAGCTTGGATTCAGGCAAAAGAAAATATTTCAGAGAATGATTCGGAGAAATTAATTAAGCTTGCTGTCAATTACATAGTGACTGAATTGCAAAAATTATTTTATCAAACAAAAAGCAATGTTCAAAATTGCAAAATTACTCCAGAAAATTTTGCGGAATTTATCACTCTGATTTTTGAAGGAAAAATTTCTTCATCAGCTGCCCAGACAGTTCTGGCGGAAATGTTCAAATCCGGCGCTGATCCATCCCACATTATTAAAAAGGAAAATTTAAGCCAGGTAAGCGACGAAAAATTATTAAATGAAACAGCAGAGAAAATTATCAAAGAAAATCCGCAAGCAGTGGAAGATTTTGGAAAAGGAAAAGAAAAATCACTCCAATTTTTAGTCGGGAAAATGATGGCCGCCACAAAAGGCAAAGCAAATCCGCAAATAGCCGGGGAAATTTTAAAAGGAAAAATGTAAAAATAATAAATAATGACGAAAGGAACAATTATGAAAAAAGATAAAATTCTTATTGTTGAAGACGAACCGTTTCTTCTTGATATGTATAAAATGAAATTCAAACAAGGCGGCTTTGAAGTTATTAGTGCCGCTGACGGAGAAGAGGCGATTAGAATCAGCAGGCGCGAAAAGCCCGATATTATTTTATTGGATATAATGATGCCAAAAATAGACGGCTTTGAAGTTTTGGAAAATCTTAAAAAAAATTCGCTTACTAAATCAATTCCTGTTCTTATTTTTAGTAATTTTTCCCAAAAGGAACAAAAAGAAAAAGGGATTGCTCTTGGAGCGGCTGACTATTTTGTAAAAACAAATTATACGCCGGCTCAAGTTTTAGAAAAAGTAAAAAATATTTTAATAGAAAATAATAATTAATACCCCCTTCTAACTCCCTCTAATTTAGGGGGAGAGAAAGTGGGGGTAGGATATTATGAAAAACAAAAATAAAAAAGTGTTAATTATTGAAGACGATCCTTATATAGCTGATATGTACGCGACAAAATTTAGAATGAATGAATACGAAATTAAATTAGCGAAAAACGGAGTAAAAGCATTCGATGAGCTTCAAAAAGAAAAACCAGATATTATTCTTTTAGATTTATTGATGCCTGGAATGGATGGATATGAATTTTTAGAAAAAATTAAAAAAGAAAAAGAATTTAAAAACATTAAAGTGATTATTTTAACAAACCTTGGGCAAAAAAGGGAAATTGAAAGAGCATTAAAACTTGGCGCTAATGATTATATTGTTAAAGCGTATTTTACGCCGGAAGAAGTAGTGAGAAAAGTAGAAAAATTATTAAATTGTTCCTAAGTTAAAATTATGTCTAAATTTATTTTTGTCATTGGCGGAGTAATGTCTTCAGTCGGGAAAGGCATCGCCACTGCTTCAATTGGAAAAATTTTACAGAGCAAGGGCTATCGCGTTTGTATGATTAAATGCGATATGTATGTTAATGTTGACGCCGGGACAATCAGGCCGACTGAGCACGGCGAAGTTTTTGTCGGCGAAGACGGCATTGAAGCGGATCAGGATCTGGGAAATTACGAAAGATTTACCGGCATTCCTTCAACTCGCGACAATTATATAACCACCGGACAAATCTATCAGACAGTTATTGAAAAAGAAAGAAATTTAGAATACGGCGGTGAGGATGTGGAAGTTGTTCCAGATATTCCCAATGAAATTATCAGAAGAATAAAAGAAGCGGCAAGAAAAAATAAAGCGCAGATAACTATTATTGAAATCGGCGGAACAGTCGGCGAATACCAAAATTTATTATTTTTAGAAGCGGCAAGAATGATGCATTTAAAATCTCCGAAAGATGTTATTTTTACTTTAGTGAGTTATCTGCCGGTTCCAAATAAAGTGGGAGAAATGAAAACAAAACCGACTCAATACGCAGCCCGTTCTTTAAATTCTGCCGGAATTCAGGCGGATTTTATTTTAGCCAGAGCGGAAAAATCTTTGGATAAAAAACGGAAAGAAAAATTGTCAATTTTTTGCAGCGTGCCGGTGGAAAATATAATTTCCGCTCCGGACATTGATTCTATTTATGAAGTTCCGTTAATTTTTGAAGAAGAAAAATTAGGAGATAAAATACTTAAAAAATTTCATTTAAAGTTAGTTAAAAAAGATCTCAAAGATTGGGAGCAATTGGCAAAAAAAATAAAATCAATTAAACGAGAAGTTAAAATTGCTGTTGTTGGAAAATATTTTGCCACTGGCAGTTTTATTTTATCTGATTCTTATATTTCAGTAATTGAAGCGATAAAGCATTCCTGCTGGGCAAATGAAGTTAAGCCAAAACTAATCTGGGTTGATTCGGAAAAATTTGAAGAAAATCCAAACGCAATAAAAAAATTAAGCAATTACGACGGAATAATTGTGCCCGGAGGATTTGGCGGACGCGGCGTTGAAGGAATTATTAAAACGATAAAATATGCCAGAGAAAATAAAATTCCGTTTTTGGGATTATGTTACGGAATGCAAATTGCCTGCATTGAGTACGCAAGAAATGTCTGTCAGATGCC